>JBAQHL010000676.1:0-1647 GCA_049288295.1 Desulfobaccales bacterium | reverse complement strand
AGCTGTTCTCCCAGGTGCCGGAAGGGCGGTTGCGGGGCTACAAGCCCGGGCGCTTCAGCTTCAACGTCAAGGGTGGCCGCTGCGAATCCTGCCGGGGGGAGGGCATCAATAAAATCGAGATGCATTTCTTGCCGGATGTGTACGTGAAATGCGAGGTGTGCCACGGCAAGCGCTACAATCCCAGCACCCTGGAGATCCGCTATAAGGGCCACACCATCGCCGAGGTGCTGGATCTCACCGTGGATCAGGCCCTGGAGGTCTTCGGCCCGGTGCCGTCCCTCAGGACCCGCCTGCAGACCCTGGCCGACGTCGGCCTGGGGTATGTGCAGTTGGGGCAATCGGCTACCACCCTCTCCGGCGGCGAGGCCCAGCGCCTGAAGCTCTCCCGGGAACTGGGCAAACGGGCCACCGGCCGCACTCTCTATATCCTGGACGAACCCACCACGGGCCTGCACCTGGCGGACATCGACAAGCTTCTCCAGGTGCTGAACCGCTTGGTGGAGGCGGGCAACACGGTGATCATCATCGAGCACAACCTGGAGGTCATCAAGACCGCGGACTATCTCATCGACCTGGGACCCGAGGGTGGCGACCGGGGGGGAAAACTGGTGGCGGTGGGCACCCCGGAAGAGGTGGCCCAAACGGCGGGATCCCATACCGGCTGGTTTTTACGGGATTTGCTGCACGGATAAGAGAATTTTGGAAATAGTTTTTTGGGAGAGGGGGCCAGGGGTCGGCGGACCCCTGCCCCCTCTCCCAAACCCTCTCCCCCAACCCCTTACACAAGTCATGTTGAGCAGGGGACTCCAGCCTGAGCAGGAACAGGCAGGATGACAGTTCTCTCGTCCAAAGGGGGTTGGGAGGGGAGTTTGAGGGGAGGGCGGGGGAGCCGCCGCTCCCCCGGTCCTTCCCTCAAGAAACCCACCCAATAGTTTACCCCACTCTCCTTAAGGCCTCGGCGATGCCCACCCGTGAAGCCCGCCAGGCAGGCAAGATCCCAGCCAGGACCCCCACGCCCAGGGCAATGATGAACCCCAAAACCAGCGTGGTGTCCGTCAGGGGGAAGATACGGAAGTATTGGCCCAATTTGACCTTGAACAGATGCACCATGGGGAAGGTGAGGGCCAATCCCAAGAGCCCCCCCAGCACCGCCAGCGTCATGGATTCGCCCATGATAAGCCCCACCAGATGATGGGGCCGGTAGCCCATGGTTTTGAGCACGGCATACTCACCCAGGCGTTCCCGGGCATTCATGGCCATGGTGTTGGCCAGCAAGACCAAGATGACAATGATCACCAGCCAGGAGACCACCTGAATGGCCAGGAGCAGGGCCTCGGTCATGGAGACAAAGCCCATCTGAAACGCGGCCTCGCTTTCAGTGATGGTTTCCGCCAGGGAATTTTTAAACAAGCCGTCAATTTTTTCCGCTACGGGGCCGGCCAGTTCCGGAGCGGCGATCTGGGAAAGAAACCAGCCCACCGGGTCGGCCCTTTCCGGAAAATTATTTTTCATGGTTTCGTTGATATAATCCCAATGGAAAAAGAAGCGGCCCTCGTCGGTGGTGGGGTCCCGGCCGGTGTAGACGGCCTTGAGGACGAAGCGGTACTCTCCGGGAAAAATGGTGCCCTTGAGGACAATGGCATCCCC
>JBAQHL010000675.1:0-10752 GCA_049288295.1 Desulfobaccales bacterium | reverse complement strand
ACCACCTGGGAAGTGCCGGTTTTCCCCGCCACATCCACGTCATAAAGCGCGGCCCTGCGGCCGGTGCCGTTACGCACCACCCCCAACAGACCTCTGCGCACCGCCGCCAGATTGGCGGGATCCGCGTCCAGGCGGCCTTGGATCACCGGCTGAAAGCGATACAGGATCTCCCCGGCCGGCGTTTCCACTTTGTCCACTAACTGGGGCTGATACACGGTGCCGCCGTTGGCCACGGTGGCGGCCATCCAGGCCACCTGCAGGGGGGTGGCCAGATTGTAGCCCTGGCCGATGGACAGGTTTAAGGTGTCGCCCTCAGTCCAGGGGGCCTTGAAACGTTTGTGCTTCCATGCAGGCGTGCCGATCAGCCCCGGCAGCTCTCCGCCCAGCTTGAGCCCTGAGGGTGAACCCAATCCGAAACGCTTGGCCCACTTGGCGATGCGCTCGATGCCCAGCCGGCGCCCCACCTCATAGAAATAGACATCGCAGGACTGCACCAGGGCCTGGTGCAGGGCCACCCCGCCGTGCCCCCTTTTTCTCCAGCAGCCGAACTCATGATTCCCCACGGTGAGATAGCCGCGGCACACAAAAGTGGTGTGGGGGGTGATGACCTTTTCCTCCAGAGCTGCCACCGCCATGAGAATCTTGAAGGTGGAGCCGGGGGGGTACTGTCCCTTGATGGCGCGGTTCATTAATGGCGTATTTTTATTTTCCAGAAGCTTTTGCCACTCCTCGGCTTTAACTCCCCCCTGGAAAGTCTCCTGGGAAAAAGACGGGGAGGAGGCCAGGACCAGGATTTTCCCGTTTTGGGGGTTTATGGCCGCAATGGCCCCCACCTTCCCTTCAAGGAGATTTTCGGCCTCGCGCTGTAAACGGGTGTCCAGGGTCAACTGAATGTTGGCGCCGGAGACGGCCGGTTTCTGGTCCAGGCTGCCCAATTCCCGGCCATAGGCGTCCACCTCGATGCGGCGGGAACCCTGTTGTCCCCTGAGTGTGTCCTCCCAGGCCGCCTCGATGCCGGAGCGCCCCAGATAATCCCCCATCTTGTAGGTGGAGTAGCGGCCGCTTTTGAGTTGGGTTTCGGTGACTTCTCCAATGTAGCCGAGGATGTGGCTGGCCACGGACGGTTGGTGGTAGACCCTTTTAGCGGCAATGGTGATGAACACTCCGGGAAGTTCGGCCTTATAGGTCTCCACCAGGGCCATTTCGTCCCAGGAAAGGTGGGTTTTGAGGCGCACCTGGGGGAGCCCGGACTGGCGCGCCTTGTTAATCTGGGCGGTAAGGGAACTACCGTCGAGTTTTAGCAAAGACCCCAGGCGCCTGCCCAACAGCTCCGGGTCCTGGATGTCCTCCAGGGTGGCCATGAGGTTGAAACTATGCTGGTTGTCCACCAGGACCGCTCCCTGCCGGTCCAGGATCATGCCGCGCCAGGAGGGCAGGTCAAGAGCGCGGATGCGGTTATGTTCCGAGCGTTTCTGGAGATAATCTCCCTTAATCAACTGGAGAAACCAGAGGCGCAGGAGCAGCAGCCCAAAGAGCAGGAGCACCACCGGGGCCACCCGCATCAGGACCCGCCGGGAGCGCTCCAGCTCCTCCGGGGTCATTTGATCGCCCAGGGGTTCTGCCTGGTAAGGGTATTCCAGCGGCTCGGATGGCTTAAATAGCTTCATGTCTGCAACATCCCGGGCCCAACGGCCAGGTTATACCAGGTTCACCTTGAAATGAAACAAACAGTCTTTATGACATATTGTTAATCTTTATTCTTGTAACCGAAAACAGAAAACCTTGCTACCAGCTGGCCGGCGCCTGGCGGCGAGCCCGGCCCAGGCGTCCCAGGTGACGCTCCAGGGTGCGAATCAAGGCGAAAAATACCGGGGTGAGCCCCGCGGTGACCAGCATCTCCAACCCCCTGGACCAGGACAGATTTTCGAAGAACATGTCCCGGGATTGCAGCAAAGAAAGGATAAGCCGCACCCCCAGTTCCTGGAGGACCAGGGCCACCAGCATGGCCAGGATCAGAAAAGAGTTGCTTTTCACCAGAAAGGTGGGACGGAGCAGGCGGGCCATACCCAGCATAATGAAGGAACTGAGCAAATGCACCCCGAAAGGGGCCAGGGCGTAGCTGTCCTGCAAAAGTCCCAGGAAGATCGCCAGGATAAAAGCCTGGGGTAAAGGCTCCCGGAGGCTCACGTAAAACAACAGGGGCGCCAGGGGGCGGATGTATACCTGGGGGGAAAGCAAAAGCTCGTTCAGATAAAACAGGCCAAATCCCAGGATGAGGAAAAAACCGAGAGAGGAAAACATGATCAGGGAGTCAGGACCAGCTTGGCGGTTTTGACAATGAGCACTTCCTCCAGAGCGGACAGGTTCTCCGCCGGGGTGACCATGATGTCCTGGAAGGGACCGCCGCCGGTTTTGTTCACCTGTGTCACCCTGCCGAAGGTCTGACCCGCGGGATAAATGCCCCCCAGGCCCGAGGCTAACACCAGATCACCCACTTCCACATCGGCATTTTTCGGGACATATTCCAGGGAACAGCGGTTGCCCCCTTTGCCCTGGAGAATGCCGCGCACCCGGTTGCGCTGGATCATGGCGTCGGCGCCGCTGTTCCGGTCCACGATGAGCATCACCTTGGCATAATGAGGGTAGGTTTCCACGATACGGCCGACGATGCCGGCCACGCCGAGGACGGGGAGACCCACATCCGCACCCTCGCTTTTGCCCATATCAATAATCACGCAGCGGGACCACTGGGAGGGATCATAGGCCACCACCCGGGCCCCGGACACCGGCAGGGCCAACTGTTTTTTTACATCCAGGAGGGCCTCCAGACGCCGGGCCTGCAGCAGGGCCTCCTGGTAACGCACCTCTTTCTGGTCAAACTCTTCCAGCCGTCTTTTGAGTTCGTCGTTTTCTTTTTTGACTCCCACCAGGAAAAAGTAATCCGACCAGACGCGCTTAAGAGAACCGCCCACCAGGTTCAGCCCGTTTATCACCGGAGCAGTCACGGAAATGAAGACGCCCTCCACGGTCTTGACCACCGGTGATTGCTTCAGGCTTAAGGACAGAACCGCAAGAATTACAAACAGGGTGGCGGCGATTACCAGGGGGCCGCGCAGGCGGGTTCGAAGACGCACATTCATGGGCCTCAATCGAGAGTGACTTCTCGTAGGATGGCCAGGTTGTCCAGGGCCCGTCCGGAACCCAAAACCACGGTGGACAGGGGGTCCTCGGTGATTTTGATGGGGAGGCCCGTCTCCTGGTGTAAGAGCACGTCCAGATGTTTCAGCAAGGCCCCGCCGCCGGTGAGATAAATGCCCCGGTCGACGATGTCCGCCGCCAACTCGGGCGGGGTCTGCTCCAGCGCAGTTTTAACCGTAGAAACGATGGTGTCGATCTGCTCCTGAATGGCCATCCGGATCTCATCTGAATTAATGGTGATTATCTTGGGAATGCCGGTGACCAGGTCCCGGCCCTTGACGTCCATGGACTCGGTTTCGCCTGGATAGGCGTTGCTGATGGTGGTCTTGATAATTTCCGCGGTGCGCTCGCCGATGGCCAGGTTATAGGTGCGCTTGATGTATTGCAGAATAGCCTCGTCCATCTTGTCGCCGCCCACCCGCACACTTTTGGAATAGACGATGCCGGCCAGGGAAATGACCGCCACCTCGGTGGTGCCCCCGCCGATGTCCACCACCATGTTGCAGATGGGTTCGGTGATGGGCAGTCCTGCGCCGATGGCCGCAGCCATGGGTTCTTCGATGAGGTAGACCTCCCGGGCGCCGGCCGATTCGGCGGATTCCTTTACAGCCCGCTTCTCCACCGGGGTGATGCCGGAGGGCACGCACACAATAATGCGGGGCCGGATAAGGGAACGGCGGTTGTGCACCTTGCGGATAAAATGCCGGAGCATGGCCTCGGTGATTTCAAAATCGGCGATGACCCCGTCTTTCATGGGCCGGATGGCCACGATGTTCCCCGGCGTGCGGCCCAGCATCATTTTGGCTTCCCGGCCCACGGCCAGCACCTTGTTGCGGTCCCTGGCATTCTTGCGCACCGCCACCACCGAGGGCTCAGAAAGCACAATACCTTTCCCTTTGACGTACACCAGGGTGTTGGCGGTGCCAAGGTCAATGGCCAGATCGTTGGAGAACCAGCCTAAAATGGGGTCCAGGAACATGAACATTCTCCTTTATTGGGCAGCGTGACAGGCCTTCATCAGGTCAGCGGGTCAGTCGAGGAACCGCAGCAAAGCGGCTAGCTTGAACTAAGTTACCCTTTTTTTGTGAATTTTGCCAGCTAAACGGAAAAATTCAACTAGAAAATGCAGGACAGACTTTACGCTCCCCGGCGCCGCCCTCGTCTTTGACGCCAGGATCTGGCTGACTACTGGCGGAACAGGGAATCGAGCTTCATGAGGAGGCCCAGATCACCCTCCACCTCAAATTCCCCCGACATAAAGGCCTGGGCGCCGTCCACCTCACCTTTGGCCACGGCCACCCAAACCTCGGCCGGGGTCTTAATAATCACCTCGGGGCTGTCCGCCGGCCCCTCATGGTAGGTAGCCCGGCCATTGCTGATGTTCAGGTGGGCCGTAAAATTTTCCTGCCCGGACACCTCAAACTGGAAAATGGCCTCCATTCCCGCTGCAGCTTCAGGGTTCAAGGCCTGGGGCATCATTTGGAGGATTCCTTTAGCGGTTTCAGCCTCCTGGGCAGACGGGGCTTCCTCCGGTTCGGGAACCTGGCTGCCGCCCTTTTGCTTGGCCATCAGACCCTTGAGCCAGGCCTCCCGCATTTCGGGAGAGCCCTGCCCGGGGGAACGGCTCTGCCCCACGTAAGTTTCGAAGCTGTCAAACAGGTCCAGCTTCTGCCAGTGTTCATGGTCGGCCTTCATGAAATCCTGGTGCTCCTTGATGAGATTCCCCATGAAGTGCCAGAAGTGCAGGTCCTGGTCGGTGGCCGGGTAGTGCCGCCTCTCCCGCACCGCCCGGGCCAAATCCGTAGCAAAATCCCGAGCCCGGGCCGCCACCGCGTCCAGCCCCAGAAACTCTCCGGGGCCCACGGCGATGGCGGTGAATTGCCCCACCGCAAAAGCGCCGTAGACTTTGAGGAGCCGGGCCAGGTAGTCGGCCACCCAGGTCTCGCCGTAACCCGCGGAAACGCTCACCGCCAGGCCCGGCTTCCAGGAGCCCCGGGGGCGGTGGCCGTAGCCCAGGGAGCGGTCCAGGAAGATTTTCATCTGCCCGGTGACATTTAAAAAATAAACGGGGGAGGCCAGGATGACGGCGTCCGCGGCCAACACCCGCTGGATGATGCCCTTGTAGTCATCCCGTATCCAGCAGGCCCCCTTCTCCAGGCAAAGGGCGCAGCCGGTGCAGGGCTGGATGTCATGCCGGCTCAGAAAAATCTCCTCCAGGGCAAACCCCTCCCCTTCCAGGCCCTCCCTGAGCATGGCGATCATCCGGGAAGTGTTGCCAAAGCCCTCGTGGGGGGAACCGTTCACCACTGCCACGTTATAGGTTGGAAGCATTTTTTTCTCCTGTGAGGCATGGCTCCCCAACTCCCGCCTGGGAACCGTATTGGCTGAGAAGCAGGGTTTTTCGCCGAAAAAGAAGTTGGTGATGGATGGCGCCGCCCACCGCGGTGCCCGTCCCTACATTTACTTCATGGATTCAGATTTGGCAAGCTAACCACTCGTGGAAAATCCCTACGTAAAATTTTCATGATAAATCATTGTAGAGCAGGCGCCCCCACCGGCATAATAAAGCAGGGAGCGGCTGTTTTCCAGGATTTTTCCCGAAGTCGAGACCTCTGCGCAAAGCATGGTTGCCATCCTGAGCGAAGCTAATAAACTTGTATTTTAAGATGGTTACAAGATTCTTCGGTCGATTTGCTCCCTCAGGATGACAAATTTGAGGACTTTCGCAGAGGTCTCAGGTTGGTAGCAGGAATTCTATCTCTGCGCCTTGGCGCCTTGGCGTGATTTTAATCGGACATTTCGCAGTCTCAAGTCTCAAGTCGGCAAAGGGGGGTTTTTAGGGCCAAGGGAGGTGCAGGGATTCCGGCGTCAGGCCCTGAAGGAAAAGCTGGCCAATCCCTTGACAAAATGGGGCAATAATGTTTAATAAACAGGTTGTAACAAAAATTGCCCCCAAGGAAAAATTTTCATGAAACGCACATATCAGCCGAGCAGACGGCGCCGGAGCCGCACCCACGGCTTCCTGAGCCGCATGAGCACCAGGGGCGGACGCCGGGTCTTACAGAACCGCCGGGCCAAGGGCCGCAAACGCCTCTCGGTGTAAAAATAGGGAGCCTCCCTGAAGCACCCCCCCGAGCCCCCCAGTGATGCAGCCCCGCAAAGGGCCCGCTTTACCCGGGACGAGCGGGTTCGCCGCCGCCGGGAATACCTCAGGGCCCAGGCCCGGGGAAAACGGTTGTACACGCCGCACTTCGGCGTAACCCTGGCCCCGGGCGAGGGCACAGGCCCCCGGTTGGGGCTGGTGGCGGGGCGCAAGGTGGGAATAGCCTGCCGGCGCAACCGGGTGAAACGTCTCTTGCGGGAGTTTTTCCGCCGTCACAAGGAGTTTTTGCCTCCCGGAGATATTATCATCATGGCAAAAAAAGGGGCTCCGGATTTGACCTATGCCCAGGTGCAGGCCGAGCTGGCTCGAATCCTGCTCCCCCGCACCCACCGTGATAAACATGACTAAGCTGGCCCTGGGGCTCATTCGAGCCTATCAACTTTTTATTGCACCCCTTCTTCCCAACTGCTGCCGGTTTTTTCCGAGCTGCTCGCAGTATGCCGCGGAGGCCATAAACACCTACGGCTGCGTCAAAGGCTTGGGGCTGGGCCTGAAAAGGCTCCTGCGCTGTCACCCTTTCCATCCCGGCGGTTGGGACCCGATTCCCTGAGGAGCTTCCTATGCAAACACGGACCATCCTGGCCGTGGTGCTAAGTATTTTGGTTTTCCTGGTGTTTACCTATTTTGGTCAATATTACGGGCCCAAGCCCTCACCAGAATCACCCCCGCCTCCGACCGCCGAGCCGGCCGCCCCGGCCCCGGAGGGCAAGCCCGCCACGGCGGCCACGGCTCCGGCCAAGCCGGGCTCATCCTCCCGCCAGGCCCGGGAGGTATTGGTGGACACCGACCTCTATCGGGCGGTTTTCACCGAGCAGGGGGCCACTCTCAAGAGCTTCCAATTAAAAAATTTTAAACAAAGCCTGCCCATCGAGACCATCTCCAGGCTCAGCCTGGGGCCGGTGAGCTTTGAACTTGAAAGGTTTAAGGACCAGGGTGCCGCCGCACCCAACTTCAAGGAACTGGTCACAGCCGCGCCGAACCAGGCCAGGCCCCTGAGCCTCACCTGGGAGGGGCGCGAACTGACGGTCCCAGCCACCCTGATTTATGAAGCCAACGCCCCGGCCCTCACTTTGAAAGGCGGCGACACGGGCGCCCTGACCTTCAAGGGCGTGACTCCTGAGGGGGTCGAAGTCACCAGGACCTTTCAATTTAAGGGCCAAAGCTATGTATTTGACCTGAAAACCACGCTGGCCAACCGCACCTCCCAGAATCTGGAAGGAAAGCTCAACCTCTCCCTCACCGGCACGGCCACCGGCCAGCCCCAGGACGTCCAGGGCCTGGCAATCCTGGTCGACAACGCCTTCAAGGAGTTCAAGTCGGGGGAAATCAAGGAACCCAAGGTTTTTGCCGATAAAGTGCAATGGCTCGGTCTGAACGAGCTGTACTTCCTGGCCGCAGCGGTGCCGGTGGGCGCTCCCAACGTGCAGGCCACCCTGGCGGAAACGGCGCCCAATCAGCTGGCCGCCACCCTGAATCTGCCGGATAAAGTCAGCGCCGGTCAGGAAGCCCAGTCCTCCAACTCGTTCTATTTCGGTCCCAAGGATATAAGTGAACTCCGGGCTGCGAACCTGGGGTTGGACCGGGTGGTGGATTTTGGTTGGTTCGACTGGCTGGCCAGGCCTTCCCTCTATTTTCTCAATTGGCTCAATAGCTATATCCACAATTACGGCTGGTCCCTGATTGTCCTCACCATCCTTTTGCGGCTGGTCTTTTGGTGGCCCAACCACAAGAGCTTCCAGTCCATGAAAGTCATGCAGAAAATCCAGCCCCGGGTGGCGGAACTCAGGGAGAAATACAAAGATGACCGGGAGGCCATGAACCGGGAACTCATGAACCTGTACCGCACCTTCAAGGTCAATCCCCTGGGGGGCTGCCTCCCCATGGTCCTGCAGCTGCCGGTGTTCCTGGCCCTGTATAATCTGCTCAGCAGTTCCATCGAATTGCGCCACGCTGCCTTTATTCCCACCCTGCCCTTCACCAATATCGTGTGGTTGGCCGACCTGTCCGCCAAGGACCCGTTGCTGATCACCCCCATCATCATGGGGGCCACCATGTTCATCCAGCAGAAAATGTCTCCTTCGCCGGGGGATCCCGCCCAGGCCAAGATGATGATGTTTCTGCCGCTGATCTTTACCTTTCTTTTCCTCAACTTTGCTTCCGGCCTGGTGATTTACTGGCTGGTGAATAACGTCCTGGCCATCCTGCAGCAGTATTTCACCAACAAGTATCTAGATTAGGCCACGGGGGGATCAGTTCATGGATTTTGTGGAGTTTGAAGGCAAAACCACAGAAGAGGCCATTGAACAGGCCTGTGCTCATTTTCAACTACCTCCGGAGAGTCTTGACATTGAGATCATTACCGTGGGCTCCCCGGGGCTCTTCGGCATCGGGGGACGCAAGGCCCGGGTCCGGGTGACCGTGCGGACCGAGGGCGACGAGGATCTTTTGCCCCAGGCCCAGGACCTGCTGGAACACATCCTGGAGTTGATGGGGGAAAAGGGCAAGGTGAAAGGCCGCTTCGATGAAGAAGACCGGCTCAGCTTGAGCATCGACGCCGAAGACGCCGGCCTCCTCATCGGCAAACAGGGCCAGACCCTGGAAGCCCTGCAGTACTTGCTCACCAAAATGATTGCCAAAAAGGCCCGCCGCAAGGTGCGGGTGTTCATCGACATCGAGTCTTACCGGGCCCGCCATCAGGAAGCCCTTACCCAACTGGCTCTCAAGTCCGGGGAAAAAGCCAAAAAGAGCGGCAGGCCCATTACCCTCAATCCCATGAACCCCCACGACCGCCGCATCATCCACCTGACCCTCCAGGGCGACAAGGAGGTCAAGACCATGAGCCGGGGTGAAGGTCTTTACAAAAAGGTGGTGGTCTACCCGGCGCGCAAAAAAGAACTCCAGGAGAACAACCCCAGCTCCCTATGACCTGGCCCGAGGCGGGGGACACCATTGCTGCCATCGCCACACCTCCAGGAGAGGCGGGCATCGGCATCGTGCGCCTCAGCGGCCCCCAGTCCGCAAGCATCGCCCGCCGCCTCTTCCGCCCCCGCCGCGCCCGGGACTCCTGGCAATCCCACCGCCTTTACCTGGGGGATTTCCTTGATTCCCAGGGCCATGTCCTAGACGAAGTCCTCCTCACCCTCATGCGGGCCCCCCACACCTACACCCGGGAAGACGTGGTGGAAATCCACTGCCATTCGGGGTACGCGGTTTTACGGGCCATTCTGGGGGAGGTTCTGGCCCAGGGGGCGCGCCTGGCCCGTCCGGGGGAGTTCACCCTCCGGGCTTTTCTGTCCGGCCGCCTGGACCTCTCCCAGGCCGAAGGCGTGCTCGAAGTCATCCAGGCCCGCACCCAGGCCTCCCTGCGGGTGGCGGCCGCCCATCTGGGCGGGGGCTTGGGGCGGCGCCTTACCGAGGTCCGGGCCGCGCTCCTGGGGGTCCTGGCCCAACTGGAAGCCGCCCTGGACTTTCCGGATGAGGGGGCTGAGCTTTCCCCAGAGGACTTGCGGGAGAAGTTGGCCGGTCCGAGTCAATATTTGGCGAATTTGCTCGAAACCTATAAGCAAGGCCGCCTCCTGAGGGAAGGGGTGAAGGTGGTGCTGGCCGGCCGCCCCAACGTGGGGAAATCGAGCTTACTCAACCGCCTCCTTGACGCGGACCGGGCCATTGTCACCGATATCCCCGGCACCACCAGGGATGTCATCGAAGAGACCCTGACCCTTCAGGGGGTGGCCCTCCTGGTGAGCGACACCGCCGGGCTTCGGGAAGCCCGGGACCTGGTGGAGGAGTTGGGGGTGGCCCGCTCCCGGGAACATATGTCCCAGGCCGACCTGATCCTGTATCTGGTGGACGGCAGCGCCCCCCTTTCGCCGGAAGACGCCCGGGTCCTGGGGGAATTGGCCGGCCGCCCGATCCTCATCGTGATGAACAAAATGGACCTGCCCCCAAAGCTCAAGGCCGAAGATCTGCGTCCCCACACGTCTCGGCCCGTGGTGGCGATCTCCGCGCTCACCGGCCAGGGACTGCAAAATCTCGAGGAGGCCGTGGTGGATCTGGTCCTGGGGGGCGGGGTGCAGACCGGCGGGGAGATGATCACCCAGGCCCGCCATGCCGAACTGTTAAGCCGGGCCGGGGAAGCCCTGGACCGGGGCCGGGAACTCTTGCAGCAGGCCCAACCTTCCTGGGAACTGGCGGCCCTGGAAGTCAAGGAGGCCCTCCTGGCCCTGGGGGAGATCACCGGCGAGGAGGTGGGGGAGGCCGTCCTGGACCAAATTTTTTCCCAGTTTTGTATCGGGAAATAAGGGCGTTTAAAGCCTATGAGACCTCTGCGAGAATCCCACGTTGGCCCAAAAGCTTCCCCAATGAATCAATAATATGGCAGGGCGGGCGTC
>JBAQHL010000674.1:0-3737 GCA_049288295.1 Desulfobaccales bacterium | reverse complement strand
GGCGTAGGCCTTGAGGCGGTGGACCAGTGCGGCCGGGCAGGCCACCAGTCGGGCCTTGCCGCCCTTGCCAATAATCTCCAGGGCGCCCGGCTGCCGGGAAAGATGCCCCACCGTCAGGCCCAGGGCCTCGGAGATCCTGAGGCCCGTCTGGAAGAGCAGGCGGATCAGGAGGGCGTCCCGGTCCCGCTGCCGCCCCCGGCAGCCTTCACACAGCCGCTGGACCTCCTCGGGCGTCAGGTAGGGCACCAGGCGCAGGGCCCGGGCCGGTAGCCCGGTTTTCATGGGCAGCATAAACTAGACCTCACAAACTTTTGTCCAGATATTCCCCCGAAATGCCCGGCCGGCAGCGCCTAAAAGTGGCCAAAACCAGGGTCAGGCACCCCCAAAATTAGACAAAAGGGCGTTCTTTGTCTAGGGGGAGAGGGAAGGTGGAAAAGGAATCAAAAAAAACGCTGGGCCCTGAGATGGGGCCCAGCGAGGTAGTTGATTTTACTGACGGTTCACTGACGGTTTTTTAGATACATTCTTAACCATAACTTCCTGATATTACATAAAAAGTTATGGCGGAGAGAGAGGGATTCGAACCCTCGGTGAAGGTTTCCCCCCACACTCGCTTAGCAGGCGAGCACCTTCGGCCTCTCGGTCATCTCTCCGTGTTGGCGGCGGGAGCAGGATTGAACCAACTCCCCCAGCAACAAACTTAACCTAATCATTTTGTTTTTTCAACCTCAAGAACTTTAAAGACACTTACCTTGACAGCCTCTCGATTCCTGTCCCCTTTAGCGGCTCAGGAAAGTCTCCAAAGGCGCGGCCCTCGCCTACGAGGAGCGACGTGAGGACAATCCTTGCCGGAAAGCTGCCCCTTCTTGGTCTGGGCACCTATAGGCCATGGGAGAATGTGTACTTGCACCCTGGCAGAAGGTGTGCTATCAGGGTTCTCAGGCGATCTGTAGCGTCTGGTCCAAATTCTAACCAAGTGCCCTATCACATGAACCGCTGAGAAAGAATTCCTCAGGAAGAGGCATCATGGCTACTCCTTTTGACCTTTCCTTTTTTGACCAGCTCGGGTCCCAGGCCCGGGAATATTTCTTTCAGCAGGTGCTTTCCTGGGCCATGGCAGCCCAGGTCGTGGTCATCGGGGGCGCCATCCTGTTGGCCCACCAAGCCACCCGGGCCCTGAATGTCTGGTTCACCCGCTTGCAGGGGCAATGCGCCCTGGTGCCGGATTTATGTGCCGACATACCCCTGTTAATGACCTTCAAGAAAGTTATAACTTCTTTCCTTGCCTTTATTTTTGTCTTGATTGCCTTTAACATTGCGGTGCATTATCATTGGCCTCGAGAGGGACTGCACATCGCCGGGGTTTTTTTACTGGCCCTGACCTTGGTACGGTTATTCACCGAGGAAATGAAAAACCGCTTCTGGGCCAGAATACTCGCCGGAGCTATCTGGCTGTGGGCCGTTCTCCATGCCTTTCATGTTTTGGAGCCCTGGGAAAATCTTCTCAGTCATATCGATTTTAACCTCGGCCAGGTGCGTGTTTCCCTTCTCCAAATCACCCGGGCACTCCCGTTTCTCCTGCTGTTTTACTGGCTATCCAAAAACCTGTCCATCCTTTGGCGGTTTTGGCTGGCAGCCGGGTCTGGTCTCAGTGCCGCAGTCCAGATCTTGTTGTCCAGGCTCGGCAGTATTTTTCTCTACTCCGCATCCGTCATCCTGGTCTTAACATATCTGGGTCTCGACCTCACTGTTTTCGCCCTGTTCAGCGGCGCCCTGGGTTTGGGCCTCGGTTTCGGGCTGCAAAAAGTCTTCGCCAACCTGGTGAGCGGCTTCATCCTTCTGGCTGACAAGTCCATTAAGCCCGGCGACGTGATTCAAATCGGAGACAGTTACGGCTGGATCAATTTTCTAGGGAGCCGCTATCTCTCCGTCATCACCCGGAACGGCACCGAGCATCTCATCCCCAATGAAAATCTGATAACCGGCGAGGTGATCAACTGGTCCTATAGTCAAAACCTCGTCCGGTTAAAAGTGCCCGTGGGCGTGGCTTACGGTTCAAATTTAGAGCACGTCAGGGAACTGATGCTGGAGGCTGCGGCGGATACCAGGCGGGTCCTGAAAGACCCCGCACCCTCCTGCCTGTTGGTGAACTTCGGGGACAATGCCGTCAACCTGGAACTGCGGATCTGGATCAACGACCCCCAAAATGGGGTTGGCGCCGTGAAGAGCGAACTTCTCTGGGGCATCTGGCGGCGATTCCAGGAAAACGGCATAGAATTGCCCTTCCCGCAGCGAGACCTGCACCTGAAGTCCATCCCCGAGGTAAAAATAAGGACCGGGGTCGAGGAAGGATAGGCTCCCCATGCTTAACGTCTCGGATTCGGTGCCGCCCCCGGCAGCCGCCGTAAAGGTGCCTGACCCACCCCAATTCCAGGTTCATTGACCTCCAAGACCAAAGAGGCAACCTTTCTTTCTGGGACATTGATGCTGAGGCATTCGACGAGAGGCGAGGCAGAACGTTTTGGCGAACTACTTATCGACAGGGCCGGACAGTCACCAAAAAGCCGGTGACTGTCCGGTGACTGAAATGAGAAAAAATTCCTAAAAATATCAAAGAAAAACAAGGAGATAACTGGCGGAGGGAGTAGGATTCGAACCCACGGACCTTTCGGTCAACGGTTTTCAAGACCGCCGCCTTAAACCACTCGGCCATCCCTCCCGCTGAATTTATAAATATAGCTTGCAGGTCCGGTACTTGTCAATTTTCATTACGGTTTTCCTGTCTTAAATGTTTTGGGTTTCGGGTTTCGAGTTTTAAGCCCCAAATTCGGGGGAGAGGGCTAAGGGCCTGTGGGCCCTGATTGACTGCCGGCCAGGTCTCCTGAAATGATTTTGCAACTAAGTTGAAAAATGATACATTCCAGGTAGTGACTGACCGGTGCAATTTTCACGCAGCCCTCATCAAGGGCCGTCTGCGGCCTACGCCCCTGCGCCTGCAGGTCCTGGAGACCCTGGGGTCTGAGGACCGGGCCTGGCAGGCCCGGGAGGTTCTGGACGCCATCCGGGCCCGGCGTAAGGTAAACAAGGTGAGCGTTTACCGCATCCTCGATGATCTGGTGCGCCTGGGGCTGGTCCGCAGGCTCCCCACCGAAGGGCCCGCGGCCCATTATGAGCTGGCCTGCGAGCATCACCCGCCCCATCCCCATTTTCACTGCCAGGCCTGTGGGGCATTGCAATGCCTGGAGCCCGTGCCCCTGGAGCACTTCTGGCGAGAGTTCAAAGGCCCCCTGGGCTGCCGGGTGGACCGGCTGGAGATTCGCATGGAGGGACTCTGCCGCCGGTGTCAAGCCGGGACAGGCCCTGAGCCTGAGTAAGACGTTGCCATAATTATTAAGGCATCCTGGAAAAATCTGAGGATATATGTGTCAATATTGCGGCAATACCGGATTGTGCTATCTCTTCTTCGCTTTGCTCTTTCAAAAAATCTACCGGCTGGGGAAAAAGAGTATTCTCCATCTCAGGGACCGGGCCAAGCCCAGGCAGCCAGGAGTATTGCCCGGTATCTCTAAGGGAGATTGTTCCAGATGAAACCTGGGATTACGACGCACAGGTGTTCCCGTTTTGCCCTCTTCCATGTTCTCTGGATTATGGGGATTATCGCTTGGGCAGGATTATCTGTACTGGCGGCTGCCTCCCCATCATCTGCCAAGATCAACGTGGCGGCCAGCATCCTGCCT
>JBAQHL010000673.1:0-1672 GCA_049288295.1 Desulfobaccales bacterium | reverse complement strand
GCCGTGAGCGCCCGCTTTTCTTCCTTCATGGGCCGGATCACCCCGGAACTCATGCTGCTGGACTGGGGCCGCCCTAACAAGTAATCTGGTTTTCGGTTTTCGGTTTTCTGCGGAAAAGCGGCTGGAGAGCTCATCGACTTTTCGTGGAGGTGGGGGCCAAGGGCCAGCGGGCCCTTACCCCCACCCCCAAACCCAAACCCACAATTCCGCCGGTAGCACGGGCATCCTGCCCTTGCCTGGACGGGCTGGAAGCCCGTCCTACCATCCTCAGTACAAAAGGGGAGGGGAGTTTGGGGGGAGGGCAGGGAGCCACTGCTCTCCGGCTCGCCCCCTCCTTGAATGAAACATTTTTTGCGGAGCAAAGAGAATAAACGAGTCCTGAATTCCCTCTTATATAATTTTTGCTTTTAAATGAAACACCCGTAGGGGCCGACCCATGTGTCGGCCCACGTTGACGAACAGACACGCGGGTCCGCCCCTACCGGGTTGCAGGTCATTAGGGAAGTGGTATTATTCATTAACGAAATGCATTTTTTTAAGTGCTTTTACGTGGCTGCGTGCTTAAGCCTCTCGCCGGCACAGGCAAGATGCCTGTGCTCCCGGCCGGTTGGCTGAAGTGACCCCGAAATGAGCACATATAACAAGAAGAGACCTCTGCGAAGGTCCCTCATTACCTCGAAAATTCTATCAAAAATTCTTTATAATGTAGAGCAGGCGCCCTCGCCGGCAAAATACAGCCGGGGGTGGCTGTTCTACATGACTCTCGCAGGTAACCCAGGTCCACTTGCAGGCGAGATAAGCTATCTTAATAACTTGTTGATAATATTATTTCTTTTAACCAAAAATCGAAAACCGCTCACAGAAAACCGTATTACCCTTGCCCGAGGCACCCGGTTGTGATAGAGGAAAATAATTCAGGGGCCAGAAGCCCGAAGGAGGAAGTATGGCTGGGGGCGTAAACAAGGTTATTCTGGTGGGCAACCTGGGGGCAGACCCGGAACTGCGCTATACTGCCAGTGGCACCGCGGTGGCAAAATTCCGCATTGCCACCAGCGAGTCCTTCACGGACAAGCAAGGAGCCAAGCAGGAACGCACCGAGTGGCACCGCATTACGGCCTGGGGCAAACTCGCCGAAATTTGCGGCCAATACCTCTCCAAGGGGCGCATGGTTTACATCGAAGGCCGCATCCGCTCCGACACCTGGGAGCAGGAGGGGGTCAAGCGCTACTCCTACGAAATCGTGGCCGACACCATGAGGATGTTGGGTGGGGGCCGGGGGGAACGGGAAACTGAAGCCCCCTTTGAGCCGCCAGCGGGGGGCGTCCCGGAGGACGACATCCCCTTTTAAGCCGACAAGACCTGTGCGGCACAGGCCACAGCCTGAGGATAGACTCTAATTTAATAGATTTTACAAATACTTAAGCGAAAGTTGCTGCCCCCGCCTCTTTATGAAAAGTCGAACTGCACTGCGCCAGGAAATCCGAGAATTGCTCGCCAGGGGAGATTACCCCGAACTGGTGAATTTGGCCGGCCTGGAAACGCCGGTCACGGGTCTTTTAATGCAGTTCCTTTATGACCCCCACGACCCCCTGCATTGGCAGGCCCTGGAGGGTCTGGGCCACGTAGCCCACGGTCATCCTCAGCAGGTGCAAAAGATCATCACCCGGCTTTT
>JBAQHL010000672.1:0-3388 GCA_049288295.1 Desulfobaccales bacterium | reverse complement strand
CTCTCAGTTTGACCGGATCAACGGTCCGTATGTCCCCCTGAATCTGTTGAGCAGATACCTTTGCGACTCCATAAAATTACCTCTATGATGGCGGCTCAGTCTTACGCCCCATGATATCTGTTTTTGGCGGTCAGGGGCATCAAGTTTTGAGATTCGAGTGGTGAGAAACTCCTTACCCCCTGGCAGAGGGAGAGGGACGGAATGGGCGGCGCCTACCCCACCAGAATCTCGGCCAGGTGATAAAATTTCAGGTTCAGGCCCTGGGATTCGGCCAGACCCTTGAGATGCAAAAAGCAGCTGGCGTCCAGGGAGATAAGGCCCCTGGCCCCGGTGGCCGCCACCGCCTCGAGATAGGCCGCCCCGATGCTGCGGGCCAGGTCAGGATGCTGCGCGGCAAAGACCCCCCCGAAGCCGCAGCAGGCGTAATACGGGGAAACCGTGGTCACGGTCAGGCCCTCCACCTGCGCCAGCACCTGGGACGCCGCCTCCAAAACCCCCAGTTCCCTTGCCTTGCAGGAGCGGTGCAGGGCCAGGACCCCCTCAAGCCGGGGCCGCCAGGGGAGCGGGCCCCGGGCCGCCAACCATTCGCTTAATTCGAAGACCCGGGAGGTAAGAGCCAAAACCTGGCGGCGGGCCTCAGGGCTGCCGGTCAGTTCGGGGTACTCCCGGCGTACGGTGAGAACGCAGGAAGCGCTGGGGGAGATTATGTCCCCTTCTCCCTCAAAAACCCCATAAAAATGGCGAGCCAGACGCCTACCTGTCACCAGATCCCCCGCGGTCAGGGCAAACTGCCCGCAGCAGGTTTGCTCCTCGGGATACGCAAACCTGATCCCCAGCCTCGAAAGAATCTCCACCACCGCTTCCCCCACCTGGGGGAAAAACTGGTCAATAAAGCAGGGGATAAAAAGGCTCAGCGGTTTTGTCATAATATTGATGAAAAGGACCTTCGTGGTTCCTTGACTTCATGGTACTGTTGATTTCCCGTTGGCTCTCAACCCTTTTCCTTGACAATCAGACCAAAACTTTTTTACAATATACTAAAATTTATGGAATAACAATAGGTTGTATGTCTAAGCTCGCAGTTGCCGGGAACACACCCCGGGCCCAGATCCTGGTGGTGGATGACGACAAAACCATGCGGGACGCCTGCCTTCAAATCCTGACCCGCCAGGGTTTTCAGGTGGAGCAGGCCGCCAACGCCCGACAGGGGCTGGGCCTCTTGGAGAAGAATTCCTACGACGTCATCCTGCTGGATCTCGTCATGCCTGACTTGGACGGCCTGGAAACCCTGAAAAAAATCAAATCCGTGGACAATGACTGCGAAGTCATTATCGTCACGGGCTACGGCTCCATTCCCACCGCGGTGGAGGCCATGAAGGCCGGCGCCTTCCACTTTCTCTCCAAGCCCTTCGCCCCCGACGATCTGCGCACGGTCATCGGCAGGGCCCTGGAGAAACGCCGCTTGAACCTGGAAAACCTGTCTCTGCGCCAGGAACTCAAGTCCAAAGACGGCCGGGGCACTGTCGTCTATAAGAGCGAATCCATGGCCCGCATCATTGAGATGGCCACCCGGGTGGCGGCCACTGACTCCACCGTGCTCATCACCGGGGAATCGGGAACCGGCAAGAGCATTATCGCCCGCCAGATGCACGAGCTCAGCTCCCGGGCCAAGCGCCCCTTTATTACGGTGGATTGCGGCACCCTGGTGGAAACCCTGTTTGAGAGCGAACTCTTCGGCCATGTCAAGGGCGCCTTCACCGGTGCCGACGCCAACAAGGTGGGCAAATTCGAACTGGCCCAGCAGGGGACCCTGTTCTTCGACGAAATCAGCAACATTTCTCTGGAGGTGCAGGCCAAGCTCCTCAGGGCCGTGGAAGAGC
Source organism: Desulfobaccales bacterium (assembly GCA_049288295.1). GTDB lineage: Bacteria > Desulfobacterota > Desulfobaccia > Desulfobaccales > 0-14-0-80-60-11 > JBGSLA01. The sequence goes on along the minus strand of JBAQHL010000672.1, from coordinate 1,508 downwards.
GCAAAGTTTCCAAAGTGGGCAGCCACAGGGTCATTACCGTGGACGTGCGCCTCATTGCCGCCACCAACCGGGACCTGACCCTGGCCATTAAGGACGGCTCTTTCCGGGGCGACCTTTTTTACCGCCTGAACGTGGTGAGCCTCCACATCCCGCCCTTGCGCGAGCGCAAGGAGGACATCCCCCTTTTGGTGCGGCATTTTCTGGACAAATACAACACCCGCATCCATAAGCAAAGCCAGATCAGGGGGGTTTCTCCGGAGGCCCTCGAGGTTTTCCTGCGCCACGACTGGCCGGGGAACGTGCGGGAGTTGGAAAATACGGTGGAGCGGCTGGTGGTTCTGAGCTCCGGGCCCTACCTCGAACCAGAGGACCTTGCCTATGCCGGACTCTTTTTGGCCCCCGTCGCCGATGACACCGCCCTGGACTTGAAGGACCTGGAACGGGAGCACATCCGGCGCACCCTGCAAAAATTCGGCGGCCGCAAGAGCGACACCGCCCGGGCCCTGGGCATCGACCGCAAAACCCTCAGGGAAAAGCTCAAGCGCTACCACCTTCAGGATAATTAACACCCCGGCCCTATGGTGCCCCCCCCTTCCGCGCCTGCCATCCGCAGTCTGAATCTCCTGATTTTCAGTTATGGCGCCGCCACCCTCACCGGGCAGGTCCTCATCCTGCGGGAGATTCTGGTTCTGGCCCAGGGGCAGGAGTTAAAACTGGCCCTCGGCCTGTGGTGCTGGCTTTTCTGGACCGGGTTGGGAAGCCTCGCGGGGGGCTGGCTGGCGGCGCGGCGCCCCCCCGGCCCCCCGGCCCTCTCGGCTCTTCTGGCCCTGTTGGCCTGGCTCCTCCCCGCCACGGTGCTGCTGGCCCGGTCCCTCCCCACCCTGGCGCCCCAGGTCATGGCTCAAGCCCTGCCGCCGGTCTCGGGCCTGGTCCTCTTCCTGGGTCTTTTGGCGCCTTTTTGCCTGGTGTCCGGAGCCTTTTTCCCCTTTGCCGCCACAACTTTATCGGCCTATGAGCCCCTGGGAGCCACCGGCCGGGTGTACGCCCTGGAATCCCTGGGCGCGGCCCTGGGTGTAGGTCTGCTTTATTTTTTTCTGGTGGGGCAATTTCCCGCTCTGACCCTGGGCCTGGGGGCCGGGCTGGTTCTCACCCTCATCGCCTGGGCTTCGGCCCCCCCGTCCGGGGTGGCACCCCGCCTGGCTCTGGGTGCAAGTCTTTTGGCCTTGGTTGCTTCCCTCCTTTTTTCTCCGGCCCTGGAAGAGTTTTCCCGCCGGGTGCAGTGGCCCCGGCGCCAGGTGGCGGCAGCCCTGGATTCCCCCTACGCCATGCTCACCGCCACCAGGGAGTCGGACCAGGTGAGCTTTTTCGCCAACCGGGTCTGGCATTTCACCCACCCTGATCCCTTTTCAGCGGAGATGGCCGTGCATCTGGGCCTGCTGCAACACGTCCGGCCCGGGAAGGTGCTCCTTTTGGGGGGAGGCGCCGCCGGTCTCATTCCAGAGGCTCTC
>JBAQHL010000671.1:0-2912 GCA_049288295.1 Desulfobaccales bacterium | reverse complement strand
TGGTTACCTTGCGGGAGGGTTGACTTTTCTTACAGGAACCGGGCGACGAAGGGTTACAGGCCTGGGGCGAGCTCTCCATCCGGGCTTTCGCCTCCACACCCGGAGGAAAAGAAAGCATGGCCACCAGCGCCAGGCTCAGGACCGCCATGATGAGTTGCATACACCCTTGCCTCTTTGACCGGATAACGGGAACATAGTAGTGTCACAGTGCAAGGATAATACCAGCCGGCAGCATCCCTGTTTGCTAATCGCCGCTTCCGAACATCCCGGCCCGGCTTGACAAAAAATATGAAGTGCAGATAATTAACGGTATACTTGACTTTTTCAGGAATTCCCGGACGGCCCGGTTTTAGGGCAAAATCTTCTTCCCTCCCACTCAGATCCGAAGGAGACGGTCATGGGTCTTCGTCAGCGGATGTTGCCCGCCGGCTGGTATCCGGCCAGCCAGGACGCCTGCACCAGCGAAATCGACTCTTTCATCGCCGGGGTCAAACCACTGCCCGCCGGCACCATGGTCTATGGAGGCATGATGCCCCACGCCGGCTGGTATTTTTCCGGAAAATTGGCGGCCCGGGTGTTTTATCTGAACGCCAGGATAACCCAACCCCAGGTGGTCTGCATCTTCGGCGGGCACCTGGGCGGAAACTCCCCTCCCCTCCTGGTCAGTGAAGACGCCTGGCAAACCCCCCTGGGGGACGTGACCCTGGCCACGGAGTTTTACAAGCCCCTCCTCGCCAAAATCCCCATGAAACCTGAACCTCCCGGGGACAACACCATTGAGGTAAACCTTCCTTTTATCAAACACTTCTTCCCTAGGAGCCAGGTGCTGGCCATTCGTTCGCCCCAATCCGACACGGCCATGAAACTGGGGGCGGCGGTGGCTGAGGTGGCCAAAGACCTGGGCAAAACCATCCTCTTTTTCGGTTCCGCGGACCTCACCCATTATGGCCCCAACTACGGCTGGGCTCCCAAAGGGATGGGGACAGAAGCCGTTACCTGGGTCAAAGAGGTCAATGACAAGCGCTTTATGGACGCGGTGTTGAAGTTTGACGCCCGGGAGGCTGTGACTGCCGCCAACCAGGACCAGAGTTCCTGCAGCGCCGGCGCGCCCGCGGCAGCCATGACCGCAGCTCGGAAACTGGGGGCCACCAAGGCCCTGTTGGTGGATTATTACACCAGCTATGACATCATGCCCGGAGACTCCTTTGTGGGCTACGGCGGGGTGATTTGGGCCGGATAAGGAGAAGCCATCATGAAAGTGACTGATATTCGCAACAAAGCCAGGGACCTGGGGCTGAAAAACTACTCCCGCCTGAACAAGGGAGACTTGATCCGGTCCATCCAGGTTGCTGAGGGGAACTCCCCCTGTTACCAGCAAATCGACGATTGCCGGGTGGAGGACTGCCTCTGGCGGGAGGATTGCCAGGTTTAAGAAAGGAAAAGGGCATGGCAAGCCATGCCCCTGCAGCACAGGCGGGACACCTGGGCCACCTGGGACCCTTTGATGTGAAAAAAAGCAGGTAGGGCGGGCCTCCCTGCCCGCCAATCATGGTGCGTAAAACGCACCCTGCAGTCTAATCTCGAAACAAAAACTCAAAACTCGAGACTTTTTCTTCTCGTTCCCAAGCTTTGCTTGGGAACGAGGATGAAAAAAACGGGTTGGACTAAAATATCGGTCCAACCCGCCGGTATTTTCCCCTCATGGGATAGGAGATGGGGTGCGGGGCAGGGGAAAGGGCCTTTATGCCCCCTTCCCCACCCTCACCCTCTTGTCACTATCTTAGTACATCCCGCCCATGCCGCCGCCCGGAGGCATTGCCGGCATGGGTTCTTCCTTCTTGGGCTTTTCCGCAATCATGGCCTCGGTGGTGATCAAGAGGCTGGCCACGGAAGCCGCGTTCTGGAGGGCAAAGCGCACTACCTTGGTGGGGTCGATGACGCCCGCCACCATCAGGTCCTCGTACTGACCGTTTTCGGCGTTGAAGCCATTGGCGCCCTTCTGGTTTTTCACGTGTTCGGCCACCACTGAGCCTTCAAAGCCGGCGTTATTGGCGATCTGACGGATGGGCTCTTCCACGGCCCGCCTGATGATGTTGCTGCCCAACTGCTCGTCGTGGTTCTCGAATTTCTTCTCGTCCAGGATCGGGATACAGCGCAGCAGGGCCACGCCGCCGCCGGGCACGATGCCCTCTTCCACCGCGGCCCGGGTGGCGTTCAAGGCATCTTCCACCCGTGCTTTCTTCTCTTTCATTTCGATCTCGGTGGCCGCGCCCACGCGGATAACCGCCACGCCGCCCACCAGTTTGGCCAGCCGCTCCTGGAGCTTTTCCCGGTCGTAGTCGCTGGTGGTTTCCTCGATCTGAGCCCGGATCTGCTTCACCCGGCCTTCGATGGCGTCACGGGAGCCGGCGCCGTCAATGATGGTGGTGTTGTCCCGGTCGATGACCACTTTGCGGCAGGAACCCAGCTCTTTGAGGCTGACGTTTTCCAGCTTCCAGCCCATATCATCGCTGATGACCTGGCCGCCGGTGAGAATGCCGATGTCTTCCAACATGGCTTTGCGGCGATCGCCGAAGCCCGGAGCCTTCACGGAAGCCACCTGCAGGGTCCCTCTGAGCTTGTTCACCACCAGGGTGGCCAGGGCTTCGCCTTCCACGTCTTCAGCCACGATTAACAGGGGTTTCCCCATCTTGGCGATCTGCTCGAGGAGGGGCAGAAGGTCCTTCATGGCGCTGATCTTCTTCTCATGCACCAGGATGTAGGGCTCTTCCAGGCTCACTTCCATCTTCTCGGGGTTGGTGACGAAATACGGGGAGCTGTAGCCCCGGTCGAACTGCATGCCTTCCACCACTTCCAGGGTGGTTTCCATGCCTTTGGCCTCTTCCACGGTGATGACGCCTTCTTTGCCGACC
>JBAQHL010000670.1:0-1520 GCA_049288295.1 Desulfobaccales bacterium | reverse complement strand
CGGCCCACTAAGGTGGCGGGTTTGACACCACCTCGTGTATTGTCTCATGAAAAACTTTCAAAATATCTTTTGGGGCTATGCATTTGACTCTCGTGGCCCCAATATGTAGTATTCTCCTGCATGGAGGAATATCCCAGGACCGTGCAAGAATTTGAAGAAAAATTTACTTCGGAGCAAGCCTGCATCGATTATCTTTTCCGGATGAGATGGCCCGAGGGTTTTCGGTGTCCTCGATGTGGTTACGAGAGGTTTTGGGCCATGAACCGGGGTTTGTATAGGTGCACCGCTTGTGATCTTCAAACCTCCATAACAGCAGGGACCATTTTTCAGGATACCAGAAAACCGCTGAAGCTTTGGTTTCAAGCGATGTGGTACATAACCAATCAAAAGCCTGGGGTTAGTGCATTGGGGATTCAGCGTGTGCTGGGGCTGGGAAGCTATCGTACCTCTTGGACCTGGTTGCATAAGTTGCGTTGTGCCATGGTCCGCCCCGGCCGGGATAACCTCGCTGGCACCGTGGAAGTTGATGAAACCTATATTGGCGGAAGCAAGCCGGGTAAGCGGGGCCGGGGGGCCGCTGGCAAGATTTTGGTGCTCGTCGCAGCCCAAGAGGATGGAGACCGGATTGGCCGCATTCGTCTTCGTCGCATTCCCGATGCCTCTGGAGAGAGCTTGGGCGGAGCAGTGCAAGAAATGGTGGTGCCGGGCAGTATAGTTCGCACCGATGACTGGGCCGGGTATCGCGGCTTGGATCGGCTCGGATATACTCATGAGGTGATCCGCCAGGATGAGTCCATAGGAGAGAACCTTTTGCCGTTGGCCAATCGAGTCATTTCTCTGCTGAAACGCTGGCTTCTTGGAACTCACCAAGGGGCTGTACAAACATCGCATCTTGATTACTACCTGGATGAATTTACCTTCAGATTCAATCGAAGAACCTCACGTTCCCGAGGAAAACTATTTTACCGCCTGGTTCAACAAGCAGTTGCCATTGAACCGGTTGCGGCAAGTAAAATTATCGGGGGAGCCAAACACAACATATAGTATATACGGGAGTGAAGTGCATACCCCCAAAAGTTAATTTGAACAGGGAGAAGATATATGTCTGGAAAAAAATCTACAGTGTGTGCGGCATGTGCACCGTCCGTTGTCCCATCCAGGCCGAAGTGACTGGTGACCAGATTAATTTCTTGCAGGGCAATCCCCAACATTGCCGGGCTGGAGGGAGGCCTCTGCGCCCGGGGCAGCGCCGGCTTGGCCTTGATTAACGATCCGGAGCGTCCCCAATATCCCATGATTCGGACCGGGGAGCGGGGCGAAGGCAAGTGGCGCCGGGTGAGTTGGGACGAAGCCCTGGATTATACGGCAGAACGCCTCAAAGACATCATGGTCCGTTACGGCAGTAAGGCCGTCCTCTTTTCGGACCGGGGCGGTCCCTTCCAGGATTTGCACCAGGCCTTTGTGCGGGGTCTCGGCTCCCCCAACTTCTCCAACCATGACAGCTCCTGCGCCCGGAACGT
>JBAQHL010000669.1:0-3926 GCA_049288295.1 Desulfobaccales bacterium | reverse complement strand
GCAGATCTCACTGACGTCCGGAGAAAATTCCACTTCCAGGGTGGGGTCGGGCCAGGGGGTTGTCCAGGAAGCCACCTCCCCGGGGCGGTAGTGCTGCCAGAGCCAGGCCAGGGGGCTCTCCGGCGGCGGGGCCAGATTGCCCTTGCTTGAGGACAGGACTCCGGAGAGGCACAGACGTTTTTGGGCCCGGGTGAGGGCCACATAAAAGACCCGGCGGGCCTCGGCCAACACCCGGGACTTTTTGAGGTCCTTGACCAGGCGGTAGGAGGAGTCCTTCCCTGTCAGCCAGGCCGGGGGGGCCAGACCCAGGACATGGGCCCTGGCGCCGGGAATCTCCTCCAGGAGAAAGGGCGGGGGCTGGTTGCCATCCATTTTCAGGGGCTGCCAATCCAGGAAGGGCAAAAACACCGTGTGGAATTCGAGGCCCTTGGCCCCGTGGACGGTGAGGACCTCCACGGGCGAGTCTTCGGCCCGGGGGTCAGGCGGTTGAAAGGCCGCGTCCAGGGCAAAATCGGCTTTGGCAAAGGTGGCTTCCGGCAGACCCACCTCGGACTCGGCCAGGAGTTTGAGATAGGCTTGGGCCGAGGCCACTCCCAGGGCCCCCTCCCAGGCCGCGATGTTTGGCCATGCCTGGGCTTCTTCCAGGAAGCGCTCCAGGGTTGGGGCCAGGGCCTCCCGCCCTACCCTTTCCCGGGCGGCCAGGAGTATGGGCGCCAGGTTCGCCAAGTTTGCGGGAATTTGGGGCGTGTCGGCATAAGCCCCAAGTTTTTCCGGCCAGACCATGCCGGGAGCCTGGGCGCAGCCGGCCAAGGCGGCCAGGTCAGGTTCGGCCCAGGGGCCCGACAGCGCGGTTGCCCAGGCCACGTCGTCCTGGGGCCGCACCAGGGCCCTGGCCAGATGGTGGAGGTGCTGCACCACCAGGCTGTCCGTGAGTTTCAGGCCCTCCCGCACTCTGGGCACCAGACCGCTCTCCTGGAGGGCCGTGAGATAGGCGGCCAGGTGGGTGCGGGCGAAAAGGAGGACGGCCAGGTGCTCCCCGGGGGGCAAGTCCATCAGGACTTCGGAGATCCTTTGCGCCAGGCAGCGGGCCTCGCGTGCCCGGGCCTCATATTTGTCCTCATGGGCGAACAGGGCCAGGCGGGGGGGCTCGCCGTCCTGGCGGGCCGGGCCGGGGTGGGCTTCGGCAAACTTGAGCCCCCCGGTAAGGAGGGGGTTGGCCATGATGGTTTCCCCGAAGACCCGGTTCACCCAGGTAATGAGGGTGGGGGTGGAGCGAAAATTGGTGGTGAGACTGAGGGGGGCAAGGGGCAGGGTCCGCCCGCCCTCGCAGGTTAGGCCCTGCCGGGACTCCAAAAAGAGGTGCAGCCGGGCCTGGCGCCAGCCATAGATGGACTGCTTGGGGTCCCCCACCACGGTGAGGGTGCGGCCGTCTCCTGGTGTCCAACCCGAAAGCAAACGGCACAGGAGTTCCATCTGGTTGTCGCTGGTATCCTGGAACTCATCCACCAGGATGTGCCTGAGCCGCCAATCCAGGCGCAGGAGGAGGTCGCCGGGGTTTTCGGCGTTGAGCAGCCTCAGGGCGGCCTCCTCCAGGGCGATGAAATCCAGGACCCGGCGTTGGCGGCAAAGTTCCTGGTAGACCTCCCAGGCGGCGTTCAGGAGCAAAATCAGATCCTGAACCGCATCCACTTCCTGAAGGGAAAAAAGCTCCCGGGGCAAGGTTCGGCATTCCTTGAGGCGAGCCAAAAAGTCAGGGGGCAGCTCCCCCAAAGCCTCGGGCCAGTGGCTCCCGACCAGGCTTTTGGGCCATTTTTTCCGCAAGCCGCCGTTTTTCGTCAGTAAAACCTCGGCCAGGTTCTGCCAGGGCCCGAGATCCTGAGGAGAGGCCGCAGGAGGCCCGGCCGGCAGGGTAAATTCCCCATCCCTCTGATAAGCCGCGAGAAAGTCCGGCCAGCGCCGGCCCAGCTCAGTTTCCTCCAGCCCGGCGGCCAGGGGCCGCAAAATATGCGCCATGGCCCGGGACAGGCGCTCTTCCATAAGGGCGGCGTAATCCTCCGCCTCCAGGCTCCCCCGGGCGAGGGCCAGAAAATCTTTCAGGGTGTCACGCCGGGACAATAGGTCCCGCAGTTCCCGAGCCAAGCGGGGCCAGTTATTGTTGAGGCGCACCAGCCGGTGCACCAGGGCCTGGCGCAGCGGGTCCTCCTGCGGCCGGGCGTTGAGGCGGCGGCGGAGTTCCTCCAGGGCCTCCTGCTTTTGCCACTCAGCCTCTGAATCGCTTTCCAGGAGTTGAAAATCCAGGGGAACGCCGGCTTCATGGGGGGCGGCCCTCAAAAGTTGAGTGCAAAAACCGTGAAAGGTGTTGACCGGCAGCCTCTCCGGCACCAGGAGATACTGATGCACCAGATTTTTCTTGTCCAGATGGCCGAGGGCCTGACCGGCCAGGTCAAGGAGGAGGCGTTCATGGGGAGGGAGATTGGGCTCCGGCGTTTCCTGACTCCAGAAGTACTTCATGGCCCGTTCCCGAAACTCGCCGGCAGCCTTGCGGGTAAAGGTCAGGGTCAGGATTTCCCTGGGCGATTCATTAATTTGAGCCAGGAGGGTCAGAAAACGGGCCAGAAGGACGGCAGTTTTTCCCGAACCGGCCGGGGCCTCCAGGTGGAAGCTGCCCTGGGGGTCGAGAGCCCAGTCCCTGGCTTTCTGGTCGTGAGGAAAATCCGGCATGGTGTTTTTCAGAATCCCTTAAAGGCAGATACTATTGTGATGCTCCATAAATCAATATATTGTAAAGCAGGAGCCCTCGCCTACAAGATACAGTTATGCAGGGTGGGTAACGCCCACCCCTTTTTGGCGGGCAGTGCCCGCCCCACATTTCAAAGATTGCTTTGCCTTTTCTCGAAAAAAATCATATCTCATCTTGATCGTCGGGGATAACGGTGGAGGAGAAGCCGCAAATCAGGGGAAACGGGCAGAAGCGGCAGGCGCCGTCGTCCCGCCGGGTGGGGGCGGGGCGGGGAGCCGGGCGGACGTCCCCGGCTGCGAGAAGCTCCCCTAAGAGACGCACGTCATCCTCCCAGGCTTCCAGAACTTCAGCCCACAGATCTTTTTTCCCGGAAAAATCCTGGTGTTGCAGGTGATCCTCCCGGGAGGACTTCAGGCCGATGAACCCGGCGGACCAGGCGCTGACTTCCCCCACCTCGAGGTCCAGGCAGCCCTCCCGGACGGCACACAAATAGGCGGGAAGCTGAAATTCCTCTTTGCGGTCAAACACCTGGGCGGCGTTGGGAATCTTGCCGGTTTTATAATCCCAGATCAGGAGTTCCCCGGTGTCCGGATGAAAGTCGAGGCGGTCCAGGCGGCCTCGCAGGGTGAACGGCCAACCCGGTCTGGTCAGACCCGCAAAGGCCACTTCCGTCCCGAGCCAACGCCAACCCTGGGCCAGGCGTTCCCGCTCCAGGGCCAGCCAGGCGGCAAGGAGCCCCGGCGTCTGCTCATCCCCGAACCAGCGGCGCCACTCCGCCTCCCAGTGGAGGTCGCAGGTGGCGGTGCCGAGAATCTCCATGGCGGCCTGCCGCAGGAGGGCTTCGGCCTGGTCCTCCGGAGGGAGGTCATGACCGGCCATCTCTAAAAACCGGGCCAGCACCTGGTGCAGCTTCTGGCCCCGCTCCCGGGGGTCGAGGCCCGCCTCGATTTCCGGAAGTTCTTTTAAACCAAGGAGTTCCTGAAGAACAAAGCGCAAGGGGCAACTGAGAGCAGTGCCCAGCTGGGTGACCCGCAATTCTCCGGGCAAGGCCAGGTCTAAGGTCCCCTGAAGCGTTGGGGGAATCTCCCCTCCCTGGGGGTGGGCCAAAGCTGCCCGTACAGAGGGGGCCCGCACCCAGGCAGGCTCAGGCCGGCTCAATCTCGGCAGGCGGCGCTCCTCCCAGGCC
>JBAQHL010000668.1:0-4471 GCA_049288295.1 Desulfobaccales bacterium | reverse complement strand
GAAATCTGCTGGCCGGCGGCTCTGTGGGCTGCTGACCCTGGCCGATGGGCGTGCCGGGCTGGATTCCCTCTGCTGCTGCCACGGGAGAGTAGGCCAGGGCTTCGGCAGGAACTGCCGCAAACCCCATACCTTCCTTGCATTTGTTCATGTCGGTGGGGTCGGCCCCGTTCTGAATCAAAGCCTCTGCGATCCGAGAAACCTCGCCAGGCAGTTTAGCCTGATTTATCTGATCCTGAGTGGGGGGGTAATTGGGCAGTTGGCCCTCGATACCGATTGTCGGGAGATTCTCGGCTATGGCCACATCGCCGGGTTTGAGGTTGGCCACGATGGGAGCCAAGTTTTTCAAAAGAACGCCGCTCTGTCCCTCGGAGACCTCAACCTCCCTGAGACTGCGCAGGGCTTCCACCGTACATTTCAGGATTATGCAGGGAGTGCAGAACTTGGCAAATTCAGGGTCTTGGGCGCAAACCTGCTGAAAGTCGACGATGAGCTTATTAAGATCAACACCCAGGAGGATGGCAGCCTTGACGAGGGCGCAGGGGTCTATCTTGGCCTCCAGGCCTTCATCCATGATTTGGCGGAGGTCCATCTTCTTTTGCAGGCGCTCCGCCACAAACCTCATGGCCGGGGAGTCGGGCTGGGTATCGGCGGAATACATGCGGATTCTAACTTTGCTTTTTCCCGGCTTGGTGGACTTTTTATCAGGAAGCACGTAAAACACCGTGCCCTCGGGTTTGGCCACGGTGATGAGCTTGGTCCCCCGGATCCCCGCAATGGCGGTGGTGGTGCGAATCTGGATGTCCTTTTGTTGGAGCTTCTCGGTGCTGGGGATGATGGTCTCCACCACCCCTTCCATGACTTTGATGGAGCCCCTGGCCCGCCCCTTATCAGCATCGAACATGTATTCTTCGATGGTGACCTTGCTCTTGGGGGACACGGTCATGGTGGAGTCGTCCATGAACTGCACCACGGCCATGGATTTCTCCCTGGTGCGCACCTGATCCTGATTGGCCACACCGTTGGGCACCTTGGCCGGCTGGGCCTGGTCTGTCCCCTGTTTTAATTGCTCCACCTGGTTAAGCACCCGGGAAAATTTTCCCACGTCATCAGCCATGACCAGAGTGGCCCCACTGAGGACGCCGGCCATTAATAGTGCCAGCAAGAAGCCTGGTCCCCCTCTTTTCATGTAAGGCCTCCTCTAAGAAATCACCAGACAGGTGGTTTAATTTCCTGGGGAAAATTATACCATAAGAGCTATCTGAAAAGATAATACATAAAAGAATGAAATGAAATTACTCCGGTAACTTATTGAGCAATTTTCATGCCTTTTCTAATTATTGGAAATAGTGAAGGAAATCATCGAAATATTAATTATGATTGTTCCATTAAATAATCATCTGTTCCAATTTTTGAACTTTACATCAACAAGGGCTTATGCTTCCCTCCCGGAAGGCCTTGCCAGACTCTGGTTCAGTCCGAAACGGCTCAGGATAATTTTGTCAAGCAGGCTTCTTTGTGGTATGAGTTGAATCCATGAAAGCAGAGGTGCCGCCGCCAGGACTGTCTGGACCCGCCCGGGCCAGGTCCATCTCTCGCCGGACCAGTTGGCTGCTCGTGGCCGGCGTCACCATGGCGGTCATCTTCCTGGCCCTTTTCCGACCCCAAATTACCGAGTTTATCGAGCTCAAACTCGTAGATCTCAAGTTCCTTTACCGGGGGGCTGTGCCGGCCGGTCCGGAATTGGCCATCGTGGCCATCGATGATGAAAGTCTGGCCAGCCTGGGGCGCTGGCCCTGGTCCCGGGAGGTCTTCTCCCGGTTCATGCAGCGCCTCAAGGCAACCCAGCCCAAGGTCATCGGCCTGGATATTATTTTTGCCGAAAAGAGCGACAACGCCGTGGCCGCCTCGATGGAGCGCCTGCAGCAAAAATTGTCCCGTCGGGGTAAGGGGTATGAAGACCTCCTGGCCCTGCTCCAGGAGGAGAAGCAGGCGGCTGACGTGGACCGGCGCCTGGCCGAGGAGATCAGTGAGGGCAGCCCCACCGTCCTGGGCTTTTATTTTAAAAAGGTGGGGGTGACGGTGCTGAGTGCGGAGCCACCCCAGGACCTGGATACCGCCGTCATTCAAGTCAGCACCTTTAACCTGGTCCGCCGCCTGGGCCAAAAGGCCAAGCAGCTGCCCATCATCGGGGCCGCGGGGGTGGAGGTCAATCTGCCGGCCATTGCCGGGGCCGCGGCGGGGGGCGGGTATTTTAATATGATCCCGGACCCGGACGGCACGGTGCGCTCCTATCCCCTGGCCGTGGCTTATGGCCCCTACGTCTTTGCCCCCCTGTCCCTGGTGACCCTACAGCATTTCCTGGACAACCAGCCTTTAGGGATCGCGGTTTCCCACTTCGGCGTCAAGGAGATCCGCCTGGGCCGGGATCTCATCCCGGTGGACCGCTACGGCCGGATGCTCATCAATTACTTGGGGCCCCCCGGCTCTTTCCCCACCTATTCCGCCCGGGCGGTGGTGGAAGGAAAAATCCCGGCCGAGGCGTTAAAGGACAAGGTGGTCCTGGTGGGGGCCACCGCGGTGGGGGTTTATGATATGCGCGTCACCCCCTTTTCCGGGATTTTCCCGGGTATTGAGATTCAGGCCACCATCATTGATAACGTCCTGAGGCGAAATTTTCTCCAGCCCACTCCCTACGCGCCCCTGCCGGGCCTTATCCTGATCGTGGCCCTGGGGGTTCTCCTGGGGCTCATTCTCCCCCGGGTGTCGGCCATCTGGGTCTTCATGATCGGCTTCCTCCTGCTGGCAGGCTTCATTGTCGTGAATTACGCCATTTTCCGGTACCTGGGGGTCAACATTGACCTGTTCTATCCCATGCTGCAGATCATCCTGGTGACAGCCGGCATAAATCTCCAGAGTTTTCTGGCTGAAGAAAAAGCCCGGGCCAGCCTGAAGAAGGCCTTCCAATCCTACGTGGCCCCCAGCGTCGTGGAAGAAATCATCAAACACCCGGAGCGGCTGCGCCTGGGAGGGGAGCGCCGGGAATTAACCATTTTCTTTTGCGATATCCGCGGCTTCACCAACCTGTCCGAGAGCCTGGCTCCGGAGGCGTTGGCCGCCATTCTCCACGATTTTTTGAACCCCATGAGTAAAATCGTGGTCAAGCACGGGGGCACCATCGACAAGTTCATGGGGGACGCCATCATGGCTTTGTACGGCGCTCCCCTGCATTTCCCCGACCACGCCCGCCGAGCCTGTGAAACCGCCGTTGAAATGGTGGAAACTCTGAAAATCCTCGATCAGGAGTGGGTGGCCCAGGGGCGCCCTCCTCTGAGAATCGGCATCGGCATCAACAGCGGGCCGGTGGCCGTGGGCAACATGGGCTCGGACACCCTTTTCGACTATACCGCCATTGGCGACAACGTCAACCTGGCGTCCCGGTTGGAGGGCCTTAACAAATACTACGGCACGGATATCATCGTCAGCGGTTCCACGGCTGAATCCCTGGATAACCATTTTGTCCTCAGGGAATTGGACCTGGTGAGGGTCAAGGGCAAAAAGCAGCAAGTAACAATTTTTGAGCTGTTGGGAACAGGTCCTCCGGAGCCCGATCTGGAGCGGTTTGTGCAACTTTATCACCAGGGCTTGGTTGCTTTGCGGAACCGCCAGTGGGATGAGGGCCTGTCCGCGTTTTCGGCGGCGCTGCGGCTGCGGCCCCAGGACCAGCACTGCCACCGCTACCTGGAGTTGGCTGAGCAGTATCAGGCCGAACCTCCGGGGCCTGAATGGCAGGGACTCTCCATCATGAAGGATAAGTAATAGGGGTTAACGGCTTCACACCACGGCCAAGGCCAGCCAGCCGTCTTCCAGGGGACGGGTCCAGGCGCTGACTTCCTCCGGGGTTTGCACCATGAGGCCGAGGCCCTCTCGCTCTTGAGTCAGAAAAGCAACCGTTAGATCCAGGGGGTCCCTGGTGTGAAAGCCCACCCCCAGGGCCTTGACGGCGGCCTCTTTGGCGGCCCAGAGCAGGGCGGCGGCTGAGGCGCTCTCACCCTGGCAATGACGCCAGGCCCATTCCCATTCTTCCGGGTGAAAAGTGCGGGCGTAAGGATAGGGGGGCAGAAAATCCTCCTGCCGGGCGGCATCCACCCCCACCTGACCCTGTCCTGTGAGCGCGGCCCAGAGGGTTCCCCCGGCCTCACTGAAGGACAGGCCCGGCCCTGCCTTGCCGCCGAGTTTGAGGCGGGGTTGGCCCAGGGGGCCGGTGTCCAGGGTCAAGGGTCCCCAGGCAAGGGCCGCGCGCCATGCCGGGGCAGATGCAGCCAGGGCCTCAAGCAGCCGGGCAGTCGCCGCCTCCCGGCTCCCCTGGCCGGATGGCATGGAGGTGTAAACCACCGGCCCCCCCCGCCCCAAACGGGGCAAAAGAAAAATTTCCGGGGATGCAGGCATGGCTGGAGTCATTACTGTCTTGAAA
>JBAQHL010000667.1:0-5178 GCA_049288295.1 Desulfobaccales bacterium | reverse complement strand
CTCAAGGACAGGACCCCCAGGGGCAGTCCCGCAAACACGGGTTTTTTGCTTTGGCGTACCAGGATAAATTCCGAGCTCCCGCCCCCCACGTCAAAGATCACCAGGGGGCCCAGGTCCCGGTATTTCGGGTCCAGGGCCGACAGCACCCCGGACAGGGACAGGTGCGCTTCTTCTTCAGGGCTAAGGAGGCGCACGGGTATGGGCAAAACCTTTTCGGCTGCCCGGAGAAATTCGCGCCCATTCCGGGCCTGGCGCACCGCCTGGGTAGCCACGCCCTGGCCCCGCTCCACCCCGCGGGCCGCCATCTCCCGGGCAAAACCCCCCAAAGCCAGGAGGGTGCGGTCCTGGTCAGCCCTGCCCAAAAGCCCCGTCTCCCCCACCTCCCGACCCAAACCGGTGATCTCGCGGTGGTGCAGGATGACCTTAAAACTCCCCAGCCCGACCACCTCCGCCACTGCCAGGCGCACTGTCAAACTGCCGATGTCAACCGCGGCGATGCGGGTCATGGTGGTTTTTTAGGGAGGGCCGGGCTATTGCGGCTGCTTTTTCCCCCGCTAATCTCCTGGCACGGTAGGACGGGCTTCCAGCCCGTCCAGGCACGGGCAGGATGCCCGTGCTACCGACCGAAGGTTGATGAACTCGCAAACAGTCTATTCTCCCCCCCCTCACCCCAACCCTCTCCCCCTGCACCGATGGAGAGGGGTTATGAGGAATGGTGCGTAAAACGCACCCTACGGCTCGAAACTCGAAACTTGTCGGAACAGAAGCCCTCTGCCCCCTATCTCCCTCCCCCGGGTTACACAATCTCATAGATATCCGGCAAAGTGCGGAGATTTTCGCCGCTGTCCAGGCCGTAGCCCACCAGGAAGCCCTTTTCCACGGTAAAGCCCACGTAATCCAGGGGCACCTCCACCTGCCGCCGTTCCTTTTTGTCAATGAGACAGCAGATCTTGAGAGAAGCGGGTTGGTGGCTGGCCAGGTGGCCCAAAAGAAAATCCAGGGTGAGACCGGCATCCACGATGTCTTCCACCACCAGCACGTGACGCCCTTTGATGGGCAATTCCACATCCTTGGTGATATGCACTTCCCCGGAGGTGGTGGTGCCGGCGCCGTAGCTCCTGAGGCGCACGAAGTCCACCTGCACAGGATAATCCACAGCCCTGGCCAAATCCGCCAGAAAAATGAAAGCGCCTTTAAGAATGGCCACCAGCAACGGGTTTTTATCCACATAATCCCGGCTGATCTGGGCCGCCAGTTCTTTAACCCGGTTGGCGATGGCCTTTCGGGAGATAAGAAGTTTTTTCTGCGACGTCATCCCTGTCCCCTTCATGGGTTCAAGATAAAAAAAGGGAGGAAGGTTGTCAAATCCAAATCCCAGGAGAAGGACTATCCTCAATAATCACCGAGCTTGTGAATAATGAGTAATTTGTGATATAGTGGCCGCAATCTGGGCCCCACCCTCAAAATACTGTGAGGATACATGAAAGCTCTGCTGATTTCCCCTGAGTTCCCCGAGACCTTCTGGTCCCTCCAACATGCCATAAAATTTTTGGGAGTAAAAGCCGGCAGTCCTCCCCTGGCCCTCCTGACCGTGGCGTCCATGCTGCCCCAGGATTGGCCCAAAAAATTGGTGGATCTTAATGTGGAGCCGCTGACTGATGAGCACCTGGCCTGGGCCGACATGGCTTTTATCAGCGCCATGACCGTCCAGTCCTCTTCGGCGGATGAGGTCATCCGCCGCTGCCGGGCCGCCGGGGTGACAATTTGTGCCGGGGGGGTGCATTTCAGCACCGCTGGGGTCACCTATGAGCCGGTGGATCACCTGTTTATCGGCGAAGTGGAAGAAACCTTCCCGGTTTTTATGGCCGACCTGGCCCAAGGCAAGGCTTTGCCGGAATACCGGGCCGGAAAATTCCCGGATCTTGACCGGTCGCCGGCGCCTGC
Organism: Desulfobaccales bacterium; assembly: GCA_049288295.1. GTDB lineage: Bacteria > Desulfobacterota > Desulfobaccia > Desulfobaccales > 0-14-0-80-60-11 > JBGSLA01. The sequence continues at coordinate 3,234 of JBAQHL010000667.1, read as the reverse complement.
CTGGGAGCTTTTGGACCATTCCAAGTATGCCAACATGTTGGTGCAGGTCTGCCGCGGCTGTCCCCATGACTGCGATTTCTGCCATGTCATTGTCCTCTATGGGCGCCACCCCCGTTACAAAAGTCCGGAACAGGTGCTGACCGAACTCCAGGGGCTGTATGACGCAGGCTGGCGGGGGGATATCACCTTTGCCGACGACAATTTTATCTGCCATCACGGCAAGGCCAAGGACATCCTGCGGGTGCTGGGTCCCTGGCAGGCCGACCACGGCTATCCTTTTCGCTGCTATGCCCAGGTCAGCCTGGAAGTGGTGGATGATCCGGATTTTTTGCCGTTCATGGCCCAGGCCGGATTTGTGGGTTTGTTCCTGGGAATCGAAAGTTCAGACCCTGTTTCCTTGAAGGAATGCAATAAGCGCCAGAACATGAACCGGGATTTGGTGGCCGCAGTGAAGCACATCCAGGCCCACGCCATTGATGTCATCGGCGGCTTTATCGTGGGCTTTGACTCGGATTATCCCACGGTCTTCGCTCACCAGGCCAAGTTCATCGAGGAGGCCGCCATTCCCACGGCCATGATCAATATTTTAGCCGCGCCTCCGGGGACCCGCCTGTTTCACCGCCTGGAATCTGAAGGACGCTTGCTGGGAACCTGTGACGGGGACACCACCATGAACTCCGGGGCCCTGAACTTCATACCCAGGATGGGCCGGGAGCAACTGCTCAACGGTTACAAGAGCCTCTTGAAGCAGCTCTTTGCGCCCAAACCTTACTATAAGAGAGTCCTGGCCTTCCTGGGTCACTATGGCGACAACCCCCATCTCCCCCACCGCCCTCCCACTTCCAGGGAAATCTCTGCGGTTGTAAAAATTATTTATGCCCTGGGCGTTAAAGAACGAGGCCGGCGGGCTTTCTGGTCTTTCCTGGGGAAACTGCTTTGGCATCACCGGGAGCGGTTCCCCATCGGCATGTCCATGGCCGCCTCGGGCCACCATTTCCGCATGATCATGAATCGTTTCTGCGCAGAAACCGCCTGAACCGGCGTTGCCCCGGCAGACAAGTTATACGAAGTTGCTTTCATAGAGGTAATATTGGGCCGTGAAGGAATTTCTTTTTCCAGGCCAGGCTGCACCGCCAGGGTTGGTAGATCTGCCCTGTATCGGGAGTAACAAATCCCCCCTGCCCCCCTTTAAAAAAGCTGATCGTACCCATATTTTTAAATCTTGTTGATATCTCTTGCGGTTCCCAAGCTCCGTTTGGGAATCCAATTGGCTGCAAAGCTCTGCTTTGCCCCTTAGCCTTGGGGGACGGTCTGATGGTTAATGCCGAGTTGCAGTCTAACGACAAATATTACTCAGACCAAGTTGCGATCATAGAGGCAATAAAATGTAGCCGCAGGCTTTAGCCTGCGCTTGGGCATGGCAAACCATGCCCCTACAGAAAAATTACTTGTTTGATGGGAACTTGGTATCAGAGAGAAAAATGGATTAACTTCGGAGTCTCTGGCCAATGCCTCCAGATTCCTGTCATTCTGAGGGAGCTTGCGACCGAAGAATCTATACCCTGCGCGGCGCTCAGGGTGACAAACACGATCTGGCCCAACTTGTGGGTAATGCTCAGTTTTTTAAAGGGGGGTTCAATCCGTATAATAGCGGATATTTTGCGGTCTCATTGAAACTCAGGAGAGATTGCAAGGCTCAAAAACTTGCCTGCTTTGCCCCAAATATTTTCACAGCTTCTTTATTGACAAGAATCCACGGGCCACTTAGCTTCTGAACAGTTAACCCGAGGAACCACCAAACGGGATGTCAACTATATCACTACAGGCTAAGGAGAAGTTTCAATTGGAAAAAAATCGCTTGGTTATGGGACTGGTGACCTTCGCCTGGTTTGCCTTTCTGGCGCTGAACGTGCATGCAACTGAGGATATCCGCAAGCTGCCGGTGCATTTCAAGAAAGGCGCCTCCCAGGCCACTATCAAGGGCCACATCAAGGGCAGGGAGACCATCGACTATGTCCTGCGCGCCCAGGCTGGGCAGACGATGACCGTGAACCTGAAGACCAGCCACCCCGCGGCTTATTTCAATGTCCTGCCGCCGGGCAGCAACAACGAGGCCATCTTCACCGGGCAGGTGGCGGGGCCGCACTTCGAGGGCAAACTGCCCAAGGACGGTGATTACACGATCCGCGTTTACCTGATGCCCTCGGCCGCCAGGCGCCACGAGTCGGCCAAATATACGCTCACCATCAAGGTAGCCGGTGGCGCCGCGGTCAGCCCGGGGGCGAAGTTTGACCGCAAGTTGAAGCTCTTGGGGATCACCTTCCATGTCACCAGCCCCAACACAGCCAGCGGCAATAAACTGACAATCGTCCCGGCCGGCCTCAAGGCCGTCAACAAACCCATCAGCCGCCCGGTAGACGGCGTCGTCATCGGGGCGGAGGTGGCCGATCTCAACGCTGACCAATCACCCGAGATTTACGTTTATGTGCGGGAACCGGGTGCGCAGGCGCGCGGGGCTCTGGTGGCTTATAGCGCCAACAATAAAAAGTCGCTCAGTGAGATCTACCTGCCGCCGCTGTCCGAGAACAAAGACGCCAGCGCCGGGTACAACGGCCACGATGAAATGGCGGTGCTCGAAGGAATACTCGGTCGTCGCTTCCCCATCTTCGGCAATGGTGGCGATTCGTCATCACGCACCGGGAAGACGCGCCAGCTCCAATACAAGCTGGTGGCCGGGGACGCCGGCTGGGTCCTCAAGCTCGACAAGACAATCGAATATTAATTGCCTTTTTGTTCAACCCATTTTCTTTCGACATTCTGATACGAATCTGACATCAAACTTAGTGCATAAACTCTTTACAACTGGTTCGAGGCCAAAGGATGTTTTGGTAGCCGCAAGCTTTAGCTTGCGCCATGAGTTCCCAATGGGAAAAGAACGCGGGCTTAGGCTCGCGGCTACATTATATTACCTCTATGACCGCAACTCGGTATAAGGGCAATTTTTATAGCCGCGAGGCTAAGCCTTGCGCCTGCACAGGCGGCAGGAAAGCCTGTGCCACCGTTTGGCTGCCAACAGGTCTTAGATGGGTAGGACGGGCATCCTGAAAGTGCCTGAACGGGCTGGAAGCCCGTCCTACCCTGCTAAAGGGTTGTTCAGGAGGGGTTTGGGGGGAGGCAGGGAGCCGCCGCTCTCCGGCCCTCACGCCGCATTTCCTTTCCCCTAGTTCTTCCGCG
>JBAQHL010000666.1:0-2473 GCA_049288295.1 Desulfobaccales bacterium | reverse complement strand
ACTTAAGTGGGGAGGGCCAGAGACTTGAGGTCCATGCCCTTCCCCTGCGAACGCAGGCATCTTGCCTGCGCCACAGGCGGGACGCCTGTGCTCCCGAGATTGGTAGCACGGGCATCCTGCCCGTGCCTGGACGGGCTGGAAGCCCGTCCTACCGTCCTATGGCAGGAGATTGGGGGGAGTATAGGGGGAAGGGGAAGGGGACGGGGCTTCTCCAATCCGTGGGCACCCCTTCCCCCACCAAGAGGAGAAAACATGACCAAGCCTAATTGGAAAGTACGGGCCGACCGGGTGGTAATGAACACATACGGCCGCCAGCCCCTGGTCCTGGTTCGGGGCGAGGGGTGCCGGGTGTGGGATGACGAAGGCATAGAATATCTTGATTTTGTGGCGGGACTGGCCGTGTGCAACCTGGGCCACGCCCATCCAGCCATTACCCAGGCCGCCTCAGAGCACCTATCCCGGTTGGTGCACGTTTCCAATATCTACTATACCACGCCCATGGTGGCATTGGCGGAGGAGTTGGTGTGTCTTTCCTTTGCCGATCGGGTGTTTTTCTGCAACAGCGGCACGGAGGCCATGGAAGGGGCCATTAAGCTTTGCCGCCGGTATGGCACCGAGCGGTTCGGCCCAGAACACCATAAAATAATCTGCATGCTCAATTCCTTTCACGGCCGCACCATGGGGTCCCTGTCCGCCACGGGCCAGAAGAAATTCTGGCAGGGCTTCGAGCCTCTCGTGCCCGGGTTTGTGTTCATGCCGTTTAACGATTTCCCAGCCCTTAAGGCTGCGGTGGATGACACCGTCTGCGCCATTATCCTGGAACCGGTCCAGGGGGAGGGCGGGGTGAATCTGGCCGACCCGGATTATCTGGCGGCAGTGCGCCACTTGAGCGGCGAACGTGGAATTTTGCTGGTCTACGACGAGGTGCAGTGCGGTTTGGGGAGAACTGGCAGGCTTTTTGCACATGAACATTCAGAGGTTGCCCCGGACGTCATGACCCTGGCCAAGGCTCTGGCCGGGGGCCTGCCCATGGGGGCTCTTTTGGCCACCGAGGAGGCGGCCCAGGGGTTTGTTCCCGGGACCCACGCCAGCACTTTCGGGGGCGGGCCGGTGATTGCCGCCGCGGCCAAGGCTTCCTTGAAAATTTTAAGTGATTTTGACTTTCTTAAGGAAATAAGACAAAAAGGCGATTACGTAAAAGAAAAATTGCAGGACCTCAAAACCAGCCTGCCGATAATCGAAGAAATCCGGGGGCTGGGGCTGATGTGGGGCATCCAGATATCCCGTGACGGCATGCCTGTGGTGGCCGCTTGCCGGGACCGGGGTCTTTTAGTCAACTGCACTCAGGGCAATGTCATCCGGCTCCTGCCGCCGTTAGTGGTGGAAAAAGAGGAATTGGACCGGGGCTTGGAGATTTTGACCCAGGCCCTAAAAGCGATGTAGTCATGAAAAAAGACCTGCTCACCATCCTGGACTTGTCAAAAAAAGAAATCCTGGCGCTGCTGCGGCGGTCCCGGGAACTCAAGTCCCTGCACCGTCATGGGCAAATCCACCTGCCCCTTCAGGGGAAAACTCTGGCCATGATTTTCGACAAGCCCTCCACCCGCACCCGGGTTTCCTTTGAAGCGGGCATGGCCCAGTTAGGCGGGACCACCATGTATTTAGAGCGGGGGCAAACCCAACTATCCCGGAACGAGCCCTTGCCGGACACGGCTCGGGTGCTCTCCCGGTATGTGAACGGCCTGGTGCTGCGCACTTTTTCCCAGGAAACCGTGGCGGAAATGGCCCGGCACGCCGACATTCCCGTGATCAACGGCCTCACCGACACCCACCACCCTTGCCAGGTGTTGTCCGATCTCATGACCGTGGAGGAGCGCTTCGGGCATATTGAAGGTCTCAAAATCGCCTGGCTGGGGGACGGCAACAACATGGCCAACTCCTGGATCACCGCGGCTTTGCGTCTGGACTTTGAGCTTTACCTGGCTTGCCCGCCGGGCTATGAGCCGGATCATGAGCTGTTAAAACTGGGGGAACAGGAAAAGCGGCCGATATATTTAGGGAAGGACCCTCGCTGGGCCGCAGCCGGGGCCCAGGTGGTCAACACGGACGTTTGGGCCAGTATGGGCCAGGAAGAGGAGGCCGCTGCCCGCCAGGAGGCCTTTTGGCCCTACCAGGTGAATGCCGAACTGATGGCCGCCGCCGACCCAAAGGCCATAGTGCTCCACTGCCTGCCGGCCCACCGGGGGGAGGAAATCACCGGCGAGGTTCTGGACGGACCCCAATCTGCGGTCTGGGACCAGGCAGAAAACCGGCTGCACTTTCAGAAAGCGCTGCTGGAGCGGCTGTTAGGGTGAGAGAAATTGTTTCTTAGGAGGGGGCGAAGGGCCGGTGGGCCCTTCCCCCCTCCCCAAACCCCTCCCCGAATCCCATGAGTTGGGGGCACAGGCTTGCCAGCCTTTGCAACGTGTAGGGC
>JBAQHL010000665.1:0-1592 GCA_049288295.1 Desulfobaccales bacterium | reverse complement strand
GCGCTGCGCTTTCCCGCCCTACGGTCCTGTGAGCTTTGGGCTTTGGGCTTTGATCAGCCAACAAGCTTGCTTTGTTTATAACTGCTCCGAAAAGTTACTCAAGGGTGGCATAGGCTTTCCAGCCTGTGCGGATAATCGAGGCGGGCACGGAGGCCCGCCCCACCGTATTTTTATGGTCTTGAGAGGGCCGCCGGCTCATGAATGACCGATCAATGCTCACTGCTTACTCATAGCGCACCCGGGCCACGGTGAGGATGTTAATTTCCCGGGCGCCGGCCCGGCGCAGGACCCTGGCGCATTCCCTGACCGTAGCCCCGGTGGTGAAGACGTCATCAATCAGCAGGATCGTCCGGCCTTTGACCAGCTCAGGCCGGGGGACCGCAAAGGCCCCCTTGACGTTGTCCCGGCGTTCTTTGGGGTTGAGGCCGGCCTGGGGAGGCGTGTGGCGCTGGCGCACCAGGAGTTCCCTTTCCAAAGGAATCTCAGGGAAGGCCTGGGCCAGGAGCAGGGCCTGGTTGAAGCCCCGCTGCCGCAGACGCCGGGGGTGAAGGGGCACCGGCGTTAGGAGATCAGATTCTATAACCAGATTCAGGCACAGGGGCCGCCTCAGCCAATGGTGCATCACCGGCAGCATGTCCAGGCGGCGGCTGTATTTGAAGGCCTTGATGGCTAGGCTCGGCGGGTCGTCCTCATTTTTATCATAGATGGCCGCGGCCCGGGCCCGGGCAAAAGGAGGCGGCTCGCTCTGGCAGGGGCCGCAGAGGTGATCGGCCCCTGCCCGGACAGGGAAAACCCGCCCGCAGCAGGGGCACAGAGGGCTTGCCACCCACTCCACCCTGGCCTCGCAGGCCGGACACACCGAAGCCGGGGCGTCCTCCTTTACCACCTCCCCGCAGAAAACGCAAAGGCGGGGCAGGAAGAAATCCAACACAGCCAAGCCTGCTTTCTGCCACCAGGCGTGGGTCTGAGTCAATGGAAGCCTTTCTTAACTAAAAATCAGTAGCCGTAAGTCAAACATCGGGCGAGCCGTGCACGCCGTTGACGGCGGCCAGGGGCCGCCCTATAAAACCAATACAAAAAAAAGAGGGTAGGGCAGGGGGCGTTTCTGTCTGCCATCTTGGTGCGCAGAGCGCACCTTACATCTCATTTTTTACCTAAAGGCATTGGCCAGGTTTTGTCAAGTAAAGGCTGCAAACTCCACACATTTTTACTTGGACCCGGAAAGGTCGGCCGGTTGGTTTTTTATCGGCGGTGGCAAGGGATAGGGAATCAGCAAGGCCAGGCCCAAACCCAGAAGGGGCAGGACCAGGATGGTCTTCAAAGCAGACAAGACCCCGAAATGATCGGCCACCACCCCCAGGAGAGTGACGCCGAAGCCGCCGGCGCCGATGGCAAATCCCACCATGAGGCCCGAGGCCACCCCTAATTTGTGCGGCAGGAGACGCTGGGCCATAACAATGGTGACCGTGAAGGAGGAAATCAGGGTCAGGCCCACCAGGATGAGGACCAGCAGCAACCAGGGTCCGGTGGCCACAAGAATGAGGGGCGCCAGGAGGCTGGCGGCCAGGAGGGAATAAACCAGGAATTGCTTA
>JBAQHL010000664.1:0-1830 GCA_049288295.1 Desulfobaccales bacterium | reverse complement strand
GGGATGGTGAGACCCAGGACCACCTGGGGCTCCTCCACGAACCTCAGCCACTCTCCCCCCAGGGTAAAAAGGCAGGCCGACAGCACAGCACCGGTGGTGGAGCCCAGCCCCCCCACCACGATAATAATGAGCAGGTTGAAGGTGAGAAAAAAGGTGAACAGGCTGGGGGAAATGGTGGTAATGAGGTGAGCCAGAAGCGCCCCGCCCACCCCGAAAAAAAAGGCGCTCAACACGTAAGCTGCGAGAAGATGCTGAAAGGTATTCACTCCCATGGCCCGGGCCGCGGTTTCATCCTGCCGGATGGCCGCCAAGGCCCGGCCATACCCGGATTTTTTCAAGGACTGCACCAGGGCCACCGTCAACACTGCCAGGCCCCAGGCCCACCACAGGGTGGTATGGGGCTGGAGGCCTTTCAAACCCAGGGAGCCGTTGGTGAGCCCCTGGAGGTTGTTGGCCAGGCCCCGCACCACTTCGCCGAATCCCAGGGTGACAATGGCCAGGTAATCCCCACGCACCCGAAAAACCGGAAACCCGGTGAGAAAGCCGAAAAAAGCGGCCACCACCCCGCCGGCCAGCAAGGCCCAAAAAAAGGGGAGGGTCATGTGCCGGAAGGGCCAAACCGCAGGCTCCACCAGGAAAATGAGGTCCTTCTCCGCCGGCGTCAGGGTCAAAAGCGCGGCAGTATAGGCCCCCAGGGTGATAAAGGCGTTGGGGCCCAAATGCAGTTGCCCGGAGATCCCCACCACCAGGTTATAGCTCACCGCCAGGGTGACGAAGATGGCCGCCTGGGTTAGGAGACGCACATAATAGTCCCCGGCGAAGCGGTCCGCCAGGTATAGGCACAGCACCAGGAGAAACAGCGCCCCGAGGGTGAGGAAAAGTTTTTTGATTCCTTTGGTCTCCCTTTTCAAAGCTTGGCGAACTGTCATTTAGAGGATGGGCCAGGGACGTGAGGGCGGGTTTAAAACCCGCCCAGACCTGTCCTCCCCTAAGCCTTCTTACCGTTATAACCGGGAGAACAGGCATCCTGCCTGCTCAGCACAGGCTGGAAGCCTGGGCTCCCGAGTTACGGTTGATTACCCGAGCATCTTCCCCGGACCGACACGGGCTGGAAGCCCGTGCTACCGCGCTAATTTATTACTCGGAGCAGAAAAGAGGTTCATTTCCCCCTCACCCTGACCTCTCACCCCATGGGGGGAGAGGGGAAAAACAGGAAAGAACTTTTGGCAGATCCTGTAATTTCTTTTCGTAGGCATATCTTGCTAGTCCCAATCAGGGCTCGGCAAGCTATGCCCCTACAATGAGAAATGGGTAATTGGGATTGCCTTTGGCAACCGGCAGAGCTAAGGCTTTTCCTCCCCCAGGGCCTCGCCCAAAAGGCCGGTGGGCCTGACCAGGAGAAGCGCGATGAGCAGGGTAAAGGCCAGGGCGTCCCGGTAACCGGACCAGTCCGGGAAAATGGCCACCAGCATAACTTCCAGAAATCCCAGGAGGAGCCCCCCCACCACCGCGCCGGTTAAATTGCCGATGCCGCCCAGGACCGCAGCGATAAAGGCCTTGAGCCCCGGCAGGATGCCCATGAAGGGGTTGATTTGCGGATACTTCATGGACCACAACAGCCCGCCACAGCCAGCCAGAAGGGAGCCCACCAGAAAGGCCAGGGAAATGATGCGGTTGACGTTCACCCCCATGAGGCTCGAGGTTTCCAGGTCATAGGCGATGGCCCGCATGGCCCGGCCCGCCTGGGTGCGGTACACCAGAAAAAAGAGGAGGCCCAGGAGCGCCAAAGTGACGGCGGGGATCACCAGGCTCAGGCGGGGGATGTAGGTC
>JBAQHL010000663.1:0-1750 GCA_049288295.1 Desulfobaccales bacterium | reverse complement strand
AAAATCAAAATAAACATTCTTAAACTTAACTTTAATTTTATTTAAAATTACTTTAAGAAATCCAAAATAGCGGAGATTAACCATACAGGGAATAACCGCATATCCTTGCCATAACATTATTACCAGGAAATCTTTATAAAACTGCCAAAGATGGCCCAAGGAGTAATCAGCATGACGGGAAAACACACGGGGTTAAGTCTGGCCTTGATATTGGCTTTATTGCTTGCGGGCGCCGGGCCCTCCTGGGGGGAAACCTATGCTGAGCTCTTTATCGGCGGGGTCCACACCGAAAATGAGCATATCCCCTTCTCCCTGAATCACCGTTATCCAGGCGGGGTTAGTTCCGAAATCTTATCGGTCCCCGGGCGGATTCATCTGGCCATCAACCAATCAGGAACTGCGGGCTGCCGCCTGGGCACCTGGTTTGTCAAAGAGGGCTGGCCGGGCTTCAATTACCCCCCCTGGATGCGCTATTTCGGCTGTTACATTGATTTTAGCTATCACCGTCTCGACTACCGTCCCCAAAAACTGGACACCGTGTCGGTGGATAACGTGGGGCCGGTGTTCGGCATGAAGGAAGTGCCCCATAACAAGCACATCAACAGATTTCTCAGCGAAGCCCGGGTTTTTACTCTGGCGTTTATGGCTGCCGCCCGCTATGGCTTCTTGCCCACCGACAAGGTGCCGTTCGGCCGCCTGCAGCCTTACATCGGTCTGGGGCCTGGAATTTTTATCATGGATCAGGAAGTGACGGTGCAGACCAAGAGTTACCTGGCGGAAAGTAAGATGTTCAGCCCTTTTTTCAATATCTCTCCTCCATCCCAAACTTCGGTCAGCCTGTGCCTGGTGGCGGACACCGGGGTCCGCTGGATGTTCAACCAGCACCTGAGCCTTGATGTCTCTTTCCGCTTTCGCCGGGCAACCCCCGGGTTCACCTACCGCTACCGGGATCCTCTGAGCTCACAAAAAGCCAGTTTTACCATGCACGAAACCTTCAACATCTATTCCGTGATGCTGGGCCTGGCATATCATTTCTAATCTTTTGGGGCTGGTTTTCGCAGCTTTCCAGGGGAAATTCTCCCCCCGGGGGATTGGTGCGGGGGCTTTTTGCAGCAACACCTCTATTTAGCAGAGAAAGTTTCCACCCCCACCCCGGCCATCTCGTCACTAAAATCCTGCTTGAGGACGCACATGGGTGCCAGGCTTTGCCTGGCCTGGTCAGGTTGACTAACAGAGCGTCCACTAAGGGTAATCATCGCCCCTGAGGGTATCAATGAGGGCTCGCGGCTGACTCCCTTTCCCGGAGTTTGGTCCTGTCCGGCGCCTCTATCAGGTTAACCAAACCTTAACCCTTGACATGAGGGTTAGGTATTGGTAAGGAGTAGCTACTCATGAAATGGGGAGTGGCACAGCAGATTTGAGGCTTTGGTCAGGATCGGAACGGCTTTAAGGGGCTGTTTCGATTTTTTTTTGCCAAATCCAGGTAATCCTTATCCAAGACAGCAAGACGCACAAATCAGGAGGTTCGGCATGCGGGTAACAGGCAAGGTAAAATGGTTCAATGATTCCAAAGGTTTTGGTTTTATCTCCAGGGAGGATGGCCCCGACGTTTTTGTGCACCACTCTGCCATTCAGATGGATGGTTTTAAAACTCTTAAAGAGGACCAGGAAGTGGAGTTTGACATCACCCAGGGCGCCAAGGGACCTCAGGCGAGCAATGTAGTGGTGTTGTGAAGGTGTAAGCATTAAG
>JBAQHL010000662.1:0-10411 GCA_049288295.1 Desulfobaccales bacterium | reverse complement strand
ATGTGGGGCGGCTTTCCCTGGATGGTTTGGCCCCGAAAAATAATCTGGCCCCGGTCCGGAGTCAAAAAACCGGTAATGATGTTGAACAGGGTGGTCTTGCCCGCGCCATTGGGACCGATCACCGCCTTGATGCCGCCTTGCGGCACCCCAAAGCTCACGTCATGCAGGGCTACCAGCCCCCCAAAGGACATGGTGACATCATGCAGGGCCAAGAGCAGCTCAGGAGACAGAGAAAGAGCCCCCCTCTTTCTTGTAGCGGCGGAATTCCCAGAGATCAAGGATGCCCCGCACCAGGCCTCGGGGCAGGAAAATAGTCACCACCATGAGGATGGCGCCAAAGATAATGACTTCATAATCGTGAAAGACCGTGAGCAATTCCGGCAGCACGGTGAGGACCGCAGCCCCCAGGAGGGAGCCCCAGATGCTGGCCATGCCGCCCACCACCACCATGGTGACCAGCTTGATGGAAAACATAAAGCCGAAGGAGGAAGGGGCGATAAAATTCAGGGTGTGGGCGTAGAGGCTGCCCGCCAGTGCGGCGTAGAGCGCGCTCCACACAAAAATGAGCAGCTTAGCCCGGGAGGTGTTGACCCCCAAGGACTGGGCCGCGGGTTCGCTGTCATGGAGGGCCCTAAGAGCCCGGCCCAGGCGGGAGTTCACCAGGTTGGCGCTCATGAGCAGGATCACCCCCAACACCGGCCAGATGAGAAGAAAGAGGCGGTCCGGGGAGTTCAGGGAAATCCCCGCCACCGAGAGGGAGGGGATGCCGGAAAGGCCCGAGGGCCCGCCGGTCAACGCCTGGGTCTGGTTGAACACAATATAAACGATGATGCCAAAGCCCAGGGTGGCCATGGCTAGATAATAGCCGCGCAATTTCAGGGCGGGGACTCCCACCAGAAGTGCGGCCACGCCGGCCACCACCAGCCCGGCAGGGAGGGCCAGCCAGGGGTTCAGGCCATAGGTGGCGGTAAGAATTCCCGAGGTGTAGGCGCCCAGGCCGAAAAAGGCCGCGTGCCCCAGAGAGATTTGGCCGGCATAGCCCAACAGCAGGTTTAGGCCCACTACCAGAAGGGCGTGAATGCCGATGATATTGAGCAGGGTAAAGTAGTAATCGTTGGCCACCGTGAGGCGCACCAGGGCCACCCCCAGAGCGAAAAGCAACCAGGGATTAAGGAAGCGGCGCAGGCTCACCGGCGCCCTCCCATGAGGCCCTGGGGGCGGATAAAAAGCACCACAAGCAGAATGAGGAAGGCCACCGCGTCCCGATAGCCGGAGGAGATGAGGCCGCTGGCCAGGGCTTCGGCCACGCCGATGATAAGACCTCCCAGGACACCCCCGACAATGCTGCCCAGGCCCCCTAAAATGGCGGCAGAAAAGCCCTTGAGACCCAGCATGGCCCCCATATCGTAGATGCCCAGGGTGAGGGGGGCCACCAGAATGCCCCCCGCGGCCCCCAGCGCGGCGGATAGCCCGAAGGAAAGCTGGACCATGCGGCTTACCGGAATACCCACCAGGCGGGCGGCCTGCCGGTTATAGGCGCAGGCCCGCATGGCCTTGCCCACCAGGGTAAAGCGGAAGAAGACCTCCAACGCCAGCACCAGGAGGCCGCCCAGGCCGATGACCCAGAGATTTTGGGGCAACAGGGTGGCGGAGAAGATGTGGAGGGGGGCGCTGCCGGTGAAGGGGGGCAGGGAATAAGCCTCCTTGCCCCAGATCATCATGGCCAGACCCTCGAAAAAGACGGCTGCGCCCACGGTAATGATGATGAGCACTAGGGGAGACTGATCGCGCACCGGACGCAGGGCCAGGCGCTCGAAAATGAGGCCCACCAGGGTGACCGCCGCCACCCCGCCCAAAAACGCCACAGGCAGGGAAGGGAAAACCTGGTAAACGCTGATGGCGCACAAGGCCCCCAACATGACCATTTCTCCCTGGGCAAAATTGATGATGGTGGTGGCGTTATAAATTATGCCGAAGCCCAGAGCGATGAGGGCGTAAATGGCGCCGTTGGTGAGGCCGGAAAAAAGATACTGGATGAGGGGAGATAGGGTTTCCAAGGGGTTTTCTGTTTTTTGTTCTCTGTTTTCTGTTTTCTGTTTTGCTTGAAGCAATAAAGCCGGTTTTGGGTGGAGAGCTTTATCTGTGAAAACAAATTGAGGCTAAGGAGAAAAGGTTGTTGAGGGGCAGCAGCTTAAAACAGTTCAGGGTTTTGGGTCCTGAGATTTGCTTCTTCCCAGAACCCTGAACCCTGAGCTTGCCCGAACCCCTGGTTTCCTATCCCAACTACTCAAACAATCTCAGAAAAAGCTTGCCACCGAAAACAGAAAACTGAAAACTGAAAACACTATTAATCCAACAGCTTGAAATCCCCGCCGGCGATCTTCACCATAACGAAAGCCTCCGGGGTCAGGCCGTTGTGGTCTTCAGGGGTCATGTTGAACACGCCGCTGACGCCCACATATTCTTTAGTAGCTTCCAGGCTGTCCCGGATTTTGGCCTTGTCGGAGCCGACCTTTTCTATGGCCATTTTCAGCATTTGCATGGCGTCATAGGCATAACCGCCAAAGCTGGAGGCCGGGGCGTTGAATTTCTTCTGGTACATTTCGTCGTAGGCCTGGCAAACCTTCTTTTGAGGGTCGGTGTCGGGCAACTGCTTGTAAATCACCAGTTTGCCGGCGGGCATGATGATGCCGTCCGCGGCGTCCCCGGCCAATTCGATGAATTTTTTGGACGCGGCGCCATGGCTCTGAATCAAGGGAATGGTCATGCCGAGCTGTTTCATGTTCTTGGCCACCAGAGCCGGCGCGGGGCCGGTGCCCCAGCAGATGACAGCCTGGGCGTCAGTCCCCCTCATCTTGGTGAGTTGGGGCACCATGTCGGTATCTTTTTCCCCGAAGACTTCGTTGGCCACGATTTGTATGCCAAACTTGGCAGCTTGTTTCTCCAACTGCTCTTTCCCGGAGATGCCGAAGCCGGTGGACACCGTTAAAATGCCCACCTTGGTCAGGCCGATTTTCTGTAAATACTGGAAGATACGGGTCACCGCCATCTGGTCCGTCTGCGCGGTTTTGAACACCCATTGCCGTTCATTGGCGGGAGCGGTGATGCCCACGCCGGCAGCGCAGGAGATGAGAGGCACCTTGGCTTTCTGGGTGACCTCGAGGGCCGTCATGGAGGTGTGAGTGAGGCTGGGGCCGATGATGCACAGGGCCTTGTCACTGGAAATTAACTTTTCCGCATGCAGGCGGGCTTTGGTGACATTAGCCTCGTCGTCGTAGATGAACACCTTCACCGGTTGGCCCTTGATGCCGCCCTTGGCATTGATGTCTTCCACGAGCATTTGGAGGGTGTTGCGCTCGGGCTCCCCCAGATAAGAGGCGGGCCCGGTTATGGAGAAAATGCCACCCACCCCCAGGGACGGTTTTTCGGCGGAGCACCCGCCCAACAGCACCACCAGCCCCAGACATACCGCCAACAAAGTCCCTGCAATCATCCTGGCTTTCATAACTATCCTCCCAAGTCCTCAGGCTTACAGCCGGTAAACTTCTTCGCCCTTGTAAATGTGAATCCCTTGTTTTTGTAGAATAGCGATGGCCTCGTCCAAATTGTCAAACCGGAAAATAATAACCGCATTTTTGCCGCTGTGCTGCACAAAGGCATACATGTATTCCACGTTGATGCCGGCCTGGGCCAAGATAGCCAGGACCGAGGCCAAACCGCCGGGGTGGTCCGGCACTTCGATGGCCACCACTTCGGTTTTGCCCACGGTGAAGCCCTTGGACTTCAGCATCTCCCGGGCTTCGTCGTACCTATCCACGATGAGGCGCAGGATGCCGAAATCGGTGGTGTCCGCCAGGGACAGGGCCCGGATGTTAATGCCTGCTTCCCCCAAGCAACGGGTGACTTCAGCCAGGCGGCCCGCCTTATTTTCCAGGAAGACTGAAATCTGTTCCACTTTCATGGGATGTCTCCTTTACTTTTGCCGCCGGTCGATGACCCGCTGGGCCTTGCCTTCGCTCCGGGGAATGGTCCGGGGTTCCACCAGCCTGACCTTGACGGAGACGGTCAGGTAATCCTTGATGCGGCCTTCAATGGTTTTGGCCAGCTTTTGGAGCTGCTTGACTTCGTCGGAGAACACCCCTTCGTCCACTTCCACCGCCACTTCCATTGTGTCCAGGTGCCCTTCCCGGTCCACAATGAGCTGATAGTGGGGCGCCACCCCGGGGACATCCACCAGCACGGATTCGATTTGGGACGGGAAGACATTGACTCCCCGAATGATGAGCATGTCGTCGCTTCTGCCCTTGATGCGGCTCATGCGGGCTATGGTGCGGCCGCAGTGGCAGGGGGTGTAATCGAGGCTGGTGACGTCACGGGTGCGGTAACGGATAAGGGGAAAGGCCTCCTTGGTCAGGGTGGTGATGACCAGTTCCCCGGTTTCCCCGGGAGGCAGACGCTTCAGAGTGACGGGGTCGATGATTTCCGGCAGGAAATGGTCCTCAAAGAGGTGGAGGCCTTTTTTGGCTTCCAGGCATTCCACCCCCACGCCCGGCCCCATTATTTCTGAAAGGCCGTAGATATCCAGGGCGTCGATATGCAGCCGGGCTTCGATCTCCTGGCGCATGGCTTCGCTCCAGGGTTCGGCCCCGAAAATGCCCACCCGGAGATTGGTGTCTTTGAAATTGACCCCCATCTCCTGACCCACTTCCGCCAGGTAAAGGGCGAAGGAAGGGGTGCAGCACAGAACCGTTGGGGCAAAATCCTGGATGAGGGTTATCTGGCGCCGGGTCTGGCCGCCGGAAACGGGGATGACGGCCGCGCCCAGGCGCTCCACGCCGTAATGGAAGCCCAGGCCGCCGGTGAAAAGCCCGTAGCCGTAGGCCACATGGACAATGTCCCCCCGATGCGTGCCGGCGGCCGCCAGGACCCGGGCCATGAGTTCGCCCCAGGTTTCCAGGTCCCGGGCAGTATAGCCCACGGGAGTGGATTTGCCGGTGGTGCCGGAGGAGGCATGGATGCGCACCACCTGCTCCATGGGCGCCGCGAACATGCCGAAGGGGTAATTGTCCCGGATGTCCTGCTTGGTGGTGAAAGGGAGGTTTTCCAGATCGGCCAGGGTGCGGAGGAACTCGGGTTTACACCCGGCCTGGTTCAGATGCTGCCGGTAGAAGGGAACCAAATGATAGACCCGGTCCACCACGGCCTGGAGCCGGCGCAATTGCAGGGCTTCCAGCTCTTCCCGGGGCAGGGTTTCGAAATATTGGTCTCGGATCATGGGACAGGCAACTTCCTCTATGAAGATAATTCGTGAACTTTATCACGGACAAGCGCTCCTGGTCAACGAGATTATTGGATGACAGCCAAGTGGGAGCATGGGAGCCGGTCTTTGCAGGGGCTGCTCCACACATACCTCCGGCAATCCTTAAACAAAGCGCGGCAGGACGGGCCTCCAGTCCGTCCAGGCACGGGCAGGATGCCCGTGCTACCATTATGCTTACAACCTAAACTGGTCACGATAAGTTAATGTAGGGCGGGCATTGCCGCCAAATAAAAGGTGGGCAAAGCCCATCTAACATCGCCTTGGGACCTCTATTCCGAAAATATTTCTCGTAGGGCGGTCTTGCGCGCCAAAATTGGTGCGTGAAACGCACCCTACATTAATTTTCAAAAGTTTTGGGTGGTCCAAAGAACCATGAACGACCGCGAAAAGCATAGTTGTCATCCTGAGCGCAGCAAAGGATCTCGTTTTTTTAAAAGCGCTATGAGATTCTTCGCTCGCTTGCGCCCCCTCAGAATGACAGGGTTTGAAACTTTTGCAGAGGTCTCACACCATTTTCCTTTGAAATGAAACAATCGTAGGGGCCGACCCATGTGTTGGCCCACTTTGACGGGCGGACACACGGGTCCGCCCCTACAAATTTGATGCAGTTTATTGTTAAAATGGTATCAATTTTTTAAAAAAGACAAAAGAAGGGAAGGCGGCTTGACAATGATGGCTGGTCAAGACTTTGGTAAATTCTTTCCCTGCTGAGTGGATTCAGGGAAAACTTTACGCAGAAATTCTGGCAGGGAAGAGCTCGCACCTGGCAACCATACGCAGAGTTGCGGCAAGCCTGGTCAGCAGCCCTCCAAACCGGGATAGGCTTATGTTGTTTTCAGGAAATGGGAGGCCACCTGATAGCGCACCGCACTGGATTGCTCCTGGTTGTGCACCAAGATACCGGCCTGCAACAGTTTTTGCACATATTCCCAGGCGGTTTTACGGTCCATGCGGAAATGCTCCTCGAAATCCCGCAGGCGAAACCAGGCGCCGCCGGTGCTTTCCAAAAAAATCTCAAACTTTTCCCGGTCAAACTTGCGGTGGCGGCGCCGGGGCAACAGACCCGGGGTCCTCTCCAGGCAGTCGTTTAAGAGGTCTTCCCGAATCAGGGAGGTTCTTTGGGTTCCCATTTGCCGGACGGGGGGCGTATGAAAGCCGGCCAGACCGGCGTGGGTCAGCAAGGGGTACATAACCTCAAACCAATGGTCCAGCTCCTGGGCCAGACTGTGAAAGGAGGACAGGGGGATATGACCTGCCAGTTGGGTGGCCAGACTGGTCCTGAGACAGGCCTTGAGGCGGTCTCCCCTGGACCCGGGCTCTTCAGCCAAACGGGGATTTTCCAGCATGGCCTCCAGCATCAAACCAGCCACCAGAGCCCGATTCAGGGAGTCCAGTTCTGGTTCTGCGGCAGAAGGCAACCGGGTGAGCCAATGGCAGGGCCTGCCTGGCTGGGGTTGGCCGACTGAACAATTTCGGGGAGGATTTTGCGGGCCAGGCAACATCGGGCTATCTCCTAAGTTTTTTCCTGCTTTTTTTGTCAGGATTATCCTGAGAAAGATCAATTATTACCAGTTCAAGTAATTTTCCTGTCACAACTTATTTATCGACGCCTGAATAATGTGATTAAATTTATTATTTTATTTCAATAACTTGCAAACTGCCTGCCAATAGGCTTAAAATGCCTAACCTATCGAATAAATTTAACAAATAGAGAAGAAGGATATCAGGCATTCTGCCCCCTGTCCCGTGACAGGTCATGGGACAGGGGCCGGGGTGTCAGGAAAAGCTCAAAGCTTAAGGAAGGAAACGGCAGCTATCAATACCATCTGCCGTCAAACAGGATAATTTTAGGGATACGAGGCTTGTCCTGCCCTTGGCGGAGAATTACTTCTCCAAGGCCGAGATAATCGCCCGGAGAAAGGCCGGCAAATCCTCCGGCATGCGGGAAGTGATGAGGTTTTTGTCCACCACTACCTCCTTGTCCACAAAGGTGGCGCCCGCATGCTCCAGATCGTCTTTGATGGCGAAAAAGGAGGTGACCGTTCTACCCTGCAGTACCTTGGCGGAGGCCAGCATCCAGCCGCCGTGGCAGATGGATGCCACCACTTTGCCGGCCAGAACCGCGTCCCGCACCAGTTTCACCATATCGGCATAGCGCCGCATGAGGTCCGGTGCATAGCCGCCGGGGATAACCACCCCGTCAAAGTCAGCCGCATACACTTCCGAGGCTGCCTTGTCCACGTCGATGGGGTAGCCGAATTTGCTGGTGTAGACTTTGGCGCTGCCGCTGCCCACCACCACTACTTCGGCCCCCTCTTCCTTCAGGCGGAAGAAAGGATACCAGACTTCCTGATCCTGATAGAGATTTTCCACCAACAGGGCCACGCGTTTGCCTTTGAGTTTCATGGCGTCCTCCTTTTTAAGAAAAATTCACCCTTCCATGTCTAATGCTGTTTTTGGTTTGCGGTTTTCTGTTTTCGGTTAAAAAAAATGGTTTAGGGGTCGTCTTACGCACCAAGATGGCGGGCAGTGCCCGCCCTGCATTTACTTCGCCCCCTCAGCCTGACAGGTTCCGGGACATTCGCAGAGGTCTCAAGCTTGACTTCAAGGCTTACAGGTGCGGCAGGGGCTGTAGCCTGACAGATAGGCGTCGGTGAGGGACTGGAAATGCACCTGGTTGGCGGGCGCGGTCCTTTTGCCTTGGTGGCAGCCGGGGCGGTGGAAAATCAGGCTCCGTTTATTGCCGATGTAGGAGGGCTCGTCCTGCTTCAGGGCCTTAAGCCAGATGCCCCGGCGGGCGCTGATGGCCTCCCGCTGGTCCGCCAGCAATTCTTCATAAAAGCGTTTGTTGGGGGGCACGGTGTACACCCGGGCCAGGCCCTGGCGCACCATTTCCCGGCTGAGGTTGAGGCCGCCGTCCGGCAGGAACACATAGGCCAAAACCCGGCCGAAGCGGTCGTAGCGCAGCTTGTCGTATTCCAGGCGCACCCTTTTCCCTTGGGCCAGTTCGGTCAGGACCTGCCTGGCTTTGTGGGCCAAGAAATCGGCCGGCTGTCCTTCCCGTTCCAATTCCGGGGCATCGATGCCCAACAGCCGCACTTTCTGGCCGGCATCCAGGATAACCGTATCCCCGTCCGCCACCTGGGCCACCACCCCTTCTGTGACCAGCGCCTGCCCCGGGACCTGGCCCATGGCCGCCTGGACCCAGGACATCAAAAAAAATCCCATCAGCAGGGTAAAACCAGTGGACCGCTTCATAGTTCATGGGCAAGAAAAAGCAATATTTTTACTCCCCCTTTTAAAGAGGGACTTTTAAACTTCACAGGCGCCTGCAGCCCCTACCACCACATTATAGTTGTTCTGCGTGAGCTTGGCGTGAAAATAGGGAATAGTCTCCGTCAAACCGTTGGCCAGAGGCACGGAGGGCTGCCACCCGAGAAGCTCCTTGGCCCGGGTGATATCCGGCCGCCGCTTCACCGGGTCGTCCGGGGGCAGGGGCCGGAAAACCAGCTGGGCTGGGCTTCTGGTCATGGCCAGGATTTTTTCCGCCAGTTCCAGGATGGTAAACTCCTCGGGGTTGCCCAGATTCACCGGCCCATGGCAGGCCTCCTTGTTCATCAGCCGCACCAGCCCTTCCACCAGATCGGCGCCGTAGCAGAAAGAGCGGGTCTGGCTGCCGTCCCCGTATATGGTGATGTCCTGGCCGGTCAAAGCCTGGACGCAAAAGTTGCTCACCACCCGGCCGTCGTTGATGGCCATTCTGGGCCCGTAGGTGTTGAAGATGCGGGCGATGCGGATGTCCACCCGGTTTTGCCGATGATAGTCCATCATCAGGGTTTCTGCCACCCGTTTGCCTTCATCGTAGCAACTCCTCGGTCCCAGGCAGTTGACATTTCCCCAGTAGTCCTCTTTTTGAGGGTGCATCTGGGGGTCGCCGTAAATCTCCGAGGTGGAAGCCAGAAGGATACGGGCCCTCACCCGTTTGGCCAACCCCAGCATGTTGAGGGTCCCCATGACGTTGGTTTTGATGGTTTTCACCGGGTTGTATTGGTAGTGCACCGGTGAGGCCGGACAGGCCAGGTGATAAACCTGGTCCACTTCCAGCATGATGGGGTTCACCACATCGTGGCGGATGAGTTCCAATCCCGGCTGGGTCAGCAGGTGCCGGAGGTTTTCTTTGGTGCCCGTAAAGTAATTATCCAGGCTGATAACTTCATGTCCCTGAGCCAGCAGGCGCTCCACCAGGTGTGAGCCGATGAAACCCGCCCCCCCGGTAACCAGAATCCTGGCCATATGAGATTCTCCCTTGCGAATCGGCGAAGTTGCTTCAAAACCTCTACGAAAATCCCTTCAGTAATCCAAAAGTTCTCTTAAAAAAAATCAATATCATGGAAAGGAAGCCCCTCGCCGGCAAAAAACTGTCGGGCACAGCTGTTCTCCACGATGGTCGCCGAGGTTTTGCTTCATGATATTCTAACCAGGTTGGGAATCAAGGTAAATTGTTGATTGACACCGGCCTCAGGTTTGGTTGATAGTGACCAGAGGTTACCTCAATTCCGGGAGGGATCATGGTGGCGATTTATCCTTTGAAAAAAGTGTGGCAGCGCCGGGGCGGCAAATCCGTCCGGGCAGGTTGGCTGGCGGTCCTCATACTGGCGGTCTTATGGCTGACCCCAGGTTGTCCGCCCCCTCCGGGGAATGAAAAACTCACCAAAGAAGTGGAGGCCCTCAAGGCTGAGGTTACAGCCCTGAAAGAGAGGGTCGGCCAGGTGGAGGCCAACCAAAAAATCTTCATGGAAATGATCAAGGCCAAAATGACTGCGCCCTCCGGCGCAATCCCGGGAGCCGGCGCAGAACTGCCCGGTTTCCAGGCCCCAGCCGGGCAGGCCCCTGGCGCCCCCCTGTCGTTGGCTGATCTGTTCAAGAACAAGGACCAGCTTGTGGGCACCAGGGTTACGGTGAAAGCCCTGCCTGGACCCGTGATGATGCACAAAAAAACCCTGTTCATGAGCGGACCCGCCGGGGGCATGCTGGAGGTCCTCTATGGCAATCTCCAGGACAAAAGGCAGGTGGAGCGCCTCACCTCCCAGG
>JBAQHL010000661.1:0-1649 GCA_049288295.1 Desulfobaccales bacterium | reverse complement strand
GGGGCCGCAGGCGAGGCGTCCCGGCGGGGTGAGTTACGCAGGCGAAAAAGGTTGTGGCCCCGGTAATCCAGGTAGTCGAACAGATAGATGTTGGCCACAAAGGCCAGGGTCAGGCCAAGCCAATAGACCATGCCTTCCAGGCCGAAATGCCGGGTCAGAAACTTGGCCGCCAGAAATGCAATGAGCAGCCTGAGAGAAAAGGTGAAAAGGTGGTGTATCACCCTGAGGCCTCCGATCCCCCAAGCGATAAAGCTGTTTGGCGGCTCGGCTGGGAAAGGGGATAGGGCTTGCGGCCTGAGGCCCTTAAGCCCCTTCCCCTCTCAGTTCTTCCATGCAGGGAAAAACCTGGACCTGGAAAAGAGCCCCAGGCATCAAGCGTTAGCGGCTTATCCCAAGCCGCAGCTTACTTTCCTCAGCAACCGCCCCTGGAGAAAAAAAACAACACTACCGCAGCAATTATGGCAATGGTCAGCCAACTCATGGGTCACATCCTTAGTTGAACTTTTAGACCTCTGCGAAAGTCCTCAAAATTGTCCTTCTGAGGGAGAGCAGCGACTGAAGAATCTCATAACTACCTGGAAAGAAAAAATCCTTCGCTTCGCTCAGGATGACAGCAAGGGTTTTCGCAGATTCCTTACTTTGGGCCCTCCCTGATAATTGTAAGGCATTTCCCGCGGAGTGCAAGACTCCCGGCCAAGCCGTCTGATATTACCCGACAAATCCCCTTAAATCCCCAAATGGCCGGATAGTCGGTAGGGCGGGCGTCCCCGCCCGCCAAAACCAGAAATCATGGTTCCTAAGATGCACCCTACGGCTCGAAAATCAAAACTCAAAACCTGAAACTTTCCGGGACAGAGTTCTCGTTTCGGTATGAGAGGCAATTCGGCATTACAGAAGAAATCACTTATTTCCGCAGGCGGAAGGCGTAAGGCAGCAACTCGCTGATGGGGACTTCCAGCAAACCCTCTTCCCCCGGAAAGATGACCAGGGCCTCGGGGCCGAACTCGAAAATAACCTGGCGGCAGGCCCCGCAGGGGGAGAAAGGCCCGGGACGGTCGCTCACCACGGCGATGGCCCGGATTTGCATGTCCGCCCCCTCCTCCGCCACCGCCTGGGCAATGGCCGCCCTCTCCGCGCACAGGGTGAGGCCATAGGAGGCGTTTTCCACATTCCCGCCGCTAAATACCTGGCCTTTTGCGGTCAACACCGCCGCGCCCACCTTTATTCCGGAATAGGGGGAGTACGCTTTGGCAAAAGCGCCCCTGGCCGCGTCTAATAGCCTGGTCTTTTCAGGTTCTGACAGGGTTGTGACAATCATAACGATTAACTGGTGAATTTCTGGTATCAAGTACGAATAGGGATACCTGAAATAAATACTCTACCTTCTGCATCTGCAACGCCCGCTTCCTTAAGCGCTGCCACAAATGATTCATACATCGCCCAAGGATATTGAGATGGACCAATAATCAGGCGATCGAACAATTTCGTTAAGTCAAGGTCACTAGGGATACCCGGGACCGTCTTGTCAATTGGTACCTTCCAAACAGTTTGTGGGACTCCTCCGATAATCTCAGTCGAGGATTCCATGAGTGGAGAAGGAAGGCGCTTAGGAGCATAAACAACACGCCTCTCTCGTTCCTCATGAAAGC
>JBAQHL010000660.1:0-2096 GCA_049288295.1 Desulfobaccales bacterium | reverse complement strand
CCGATGTGAGCCGCGATCACGGTAACCGTCTGGGCCCATGGGAAGTTATCTTTTCCCGCTTAATCTGATATAGTGGCGGCCCATGGAGGGGCGAGGTGCCAATGACCCTGCCCCATCATCAGAACTAAGCCCTCCAAACTCATAACGGGAGCAGAGGTGGTATATGGCCCTCACCAAAGAGAATGAGTCCCGGCATACAGTTGACCGGCTTTTCAAGACAATAAAGGACACCCTTTCTCAGGGAGAAGATCTGCTCATCAGCGGGTTCGGGAAGTTCTCAGTTCGGCAAAAAAAGGCGCGCCGGGGGAGGAACCCCCAAACTAAAAAGAGTCTGATCATAGCTTCTCGGAAGGTTGTGGTGTTTAAAGCCTCAAGAGTATTACGTCAGCGTCTCAGCGGCTTATAGCGGAAAGTCATTATGGTTTGCCCTTTCGGGGGGCTTACGCGGGTCTTTCATTCCCTGCCAAAGATACCCCCCTTCAATCACCCTGCTTAATCTTTACCTGTCACCCTGCGATTGAAGGCCTCCAGGGACTCCCATAGCCGCTGTAAGTCCGGATGGAGCTGCCACTCCTCCGGCTTGGTGGCATACTTGCCCCCTTCGTTGATGAACCGGTACATGTGAACTTCACAGGCCCGGTATTCTTGCTGGCCTCCGGCCCAGCGGGTGAAGTTGCCGGGAAAAATGCCGGCCACCCGCCAGCCTTTGCCGATCTTTAGGGTTTCCCCCTGGGTAATGGTATGCCAGGTCTCCAGAAAGGTGGTCAGGTATTCGGCGCCTGAGACCTTGCACATCCCGCCCATCATCTCCCCCAGCAGGCCCATCAGGCCCATCTGGCGGTAATCGGGGTGGGTGCCGGCAAAGGTCCATTCAATCTGGAGATTCTGGTCGTACTTTGTCATGAGGGAGGCGGCGGCGAGGCGGCCCGAAGTCTTTTCCTGGACCACCAGCATGCAGCAGGGTTTTTTGACAGCGTCCTCTGCCCAGGTCTCCACCAGGGCCATGCGGTCTTCGTAGTCTTCCGGGTAGAGCATAAAGTCGTGGGATGAGCCGTAGATCTCCGGATAGGCATGACGCCAGAGTTCCGCGGCTGCCTCAATGTCCGGTCGGCCCAGAGGCCGCCCCACAAAGCGCCCGTCCCGGGTCTCCCGGGACTCAGGCTTGGCCCAGCGCACCACTTTTCCACGGATGGGACGGGTCTGGCAGCTCCGCCCCATGTCCCGGTATGGCCGGTAGGGAGACATGTCAAGGTACCGCATGCCATCACCTCCTGCATCTAGTTGTGGGTAAATTCTATCATGGTCTGAATCTGGCTTGATTGCCTTTCTGAGTTTATGGGATTTCCCAAACCGGCCGGGAAAATTTTCTGGTTCGCCATGCTGCACTCGAGACGGCCAACTTGTATTTTTAGGCAGCGTCTCCAAAGTGATTTGACAATATTTGCTTATCAGGATGACAAGATACCTATGAGAACCGAAGCCCAGCTATTCAAAGCCCTGGCGGATGAAACCCGCCTGAAAATCCTCTGGCTGCTCATGGAGCAGAAAGAGCTCTGCGTAACCGAATTCACGGGGGTCTTGGACATCACCCAGAGCAGGGCGTCCCGTCACCTGCAGACTCTCTCCCGTGCGGGCCTGGTGACGGGCAGGCGGGACCGTTTCTGTGTGTATTACCGTATCTCAGCTGGTCCAGAGACTCGGGAAGGAAAGCTGCTGGAGTTGCTGCGGGAGATGCTGGCGGGTCAGCCCGCCGCCGAAACCCTGCGTAAGTGGTTTCAGCGATGGTTTGATCCGGCAACATGGCAAACAACTCGGATAGTGAGGGAAGTGGAGAAGTATCTTTCAAAATCTTAAGCCTTTTTAGGCTATGCGGTTAACCGCATAGCTATAGAAAAAAGGCTATGCGCATATCTAAATACCTATTGGATTCATTACTATTTTTGTGTTGGGGGGGTCTGCCCCTGTGGGTTGTTCCGCAACTACCCGTTTCAGGCGTCCCAGAAACTCAGTTGCCCCTTTGGCTTGGTCACAGGTGCCAATCTTTTAAGAAACTTCACGGCAATCAGCCGGGCCAGCAGGGGAGCGTTGCCCCCGGC
>JBAQHL010000659.1:0-1671 GCA_049288295.1 Desulfobaccales bacterium | reverse complement strand
ATGCTTGGGGCTGCGGCGCATGAGGAAGACCAGGGGCAGCAGGCAGAGAAAGACGATGGTGAAGAACCAGTAGTCGTCGCAGAAGGCCAGCATTTTCGCCTGGCGCAGCACTTCCTGATAGAGCCCGGCCATGGCCTCGGGGGCATTCCACCACTGCCAGTCGGTCCCCAGGTCCGGCAAGGCTTGCGACATACGCTGCTGCCAGTCATTGAACGGCTGGGACAGGGGGGTGAGGTGCTCCACCAGGCGGCCCTGATGGAACTGACTCCGCCGGGCCAGGAGGGTGGTGGCCGTGGCGATGCCGAAGGAACCCCCCAGATTGCGCATCAGGTTGAAGATGCCGGTGGCGTTGCCCATTTTTTCCTGGGAGATGCGGGACATGGTCAGGGTGGTGAGGGAGACGAAGGTGGCCCCCAGGCCAAACCCCTGGATGAACCGGGGCCACCAGGCGTGATAAAAATCAATGGTGGTGGTGTACTGGCTCATCAGATAAACCGCATAGGCGTTGATGAGCAGACCCGCAAAGACTATTTTGCGGCTGTCCATCACCATGGTCAGCCGTCCCACCACCGGCATGATCATCAGGGAGCCGATGCCCCCGAAGGCCAGGGCCCAGCCAGCCAGGGTGGCGTCGTAGCCCATGAGGGTCTGGAGGAACAGGGGCAGGAGCATGATGCTGCCATAGAGGACAAACCCGAAAAAAAACATGATGGTCACCCCGGCGGCATAGTTCCGTTCCTTGAAAAGCCGGAGGTCCACCACCGGGTGCCTGGTTTTGAGCTCATGATAGATCAGGACCCCTAAGGCCACCACCGCGATGATGGCCAGTTGGGTGATGAAGGCGGAAGAGAACCAGTCGGCCCGCTCCCCTTTGTCCAGCACTACCTGGAGGGCTCCCAGGCCCACGATCAAGAGCCCCAGCCCCCAGTAGTCGATGCTGCCGGCCCGCTGGCGCCGGATGTAATCCGGATCGAAGATGAACAGATAGGTGAGAATCAGGGACAACAGGCCGATGGGCAGGTTGATGTAGAAGGCCCAGCGCCAGGTGAGGTTGTCGGTGACCCAGCCCCCCATGACCGGCCCCACAATGGGGGCGATGATCACCCCGATGCCCCAAAGGGCCATGGCCATGCCCCGCTCGGCCACCGGGAAGGTTTCCAGCAAAATGGCCTGGGAGATGGGCTGGAGCGCCCCGCCGCCGACCCCCTGGATGATGCGGAAGATGATGAGCATCCCCAGACTGGTGGCCATGCCGCACAACATGGAACTGGCGGTGAACAGCGCCATGCAGAGAAGCAGAAAGCGCTTGCGGCCGAACAGCGCCGACAGCCACCCGGTGATGGGCAGGATGATGGCATTGGAGACCAGATAGGCCGTGAGGATCCAGGTGGTTTCATCCTCGGAGGAGGCCAGGCTGCCGGCGATATGGGGCAGGGCCACGTTGACCACCGTGGTGTCCACGATCTCCATGAAGGTGCCGGCCATCACCGCGATGGTGACCAGCCATTTGTTGACCGGGACCTGAGAATCGTGGTTCGACGTGGTCATCTTGGGCTCACCAACTGATCGATCCGGCCCATAACTTCGGCGCCCAAGGGATTACCCCGGCTTTTCCGGCGCATTGCGGGGTTTCGGCAGACTGCATGGGGTCTGGCGCTCCGGGAGATGAAC
>JBAQHL010000658.1:0-3318 GCA_049288295.1 Desulfobaccales bacterium | reverse complement strand
TACGCCGGCCTGGATCCCTGGGAAATCTGGGTGTCCGAATCCCAGGAGCGCATGGTGGTGGGGCTCGACCCCGGAAATCGGGAACCCTTTGAGAGCCTGGCCCGGCGCCACGAAGTGGAGGTGAGCGTCATCGGCCGCTTCACCGACCGGGGGGTGCTGGAGGTGAGTCATGACGGCCGCCCCTGCGCGTCCATGGATCTGTCCTTCCTCGAGGAAGACTTTCCCCCCTGGGAGTTTGAGGCGGAATGGCTGCCCCCGGTAATGCGCCTGGTGGAGCCGGTTTTAGGGGAGATAGCCGACCACCGGCGCCTGCTCCTCGCCATGTTGGCCCGGCCCAATATCTGTTCCCGGGAGTGGATCACCCGCCAGTACGATCATGAAGTCCAGGGCATGAGTGTTATAAAACCCCTCACCGGCCGGGACTGCCCGGTGCCTGCCGACGCCGCGGCGCTGCGCCCCGATCTCAACGGCCACCGGGGTTTGGCCGTGTCCCTGGCCCTGAACCCGGCCTATTCCCAGATCGACGCCTATCACATGGCCGCAGGGACCATCGACGAGGCGGTGCGGCGTCTGGTGGCCGTGGGCGCGGATCTTGACATCATGGGGGGTGTGGACAATTTTTGTTGGCCCAGCGTCGAGTATCACCCGGAAAAAAACCCGGACGGCAAGTTCAAGGCGGCTCAACTGGTGCGGGCCTGCTGGGCCTTGCGGGACATGTGCCTGGCTTACGACATGCCCCTTTTGTCCGGCAAGGACAGCATGTACGTGGACGGGGTGCTCCCCGGCCGCTTCGGGGAAACCCACCGGGTGTCGGGCCTCCCCACCCTGTTTTTCACTGTGGTGAGTGTTATCCCTGACCTGAAAAAAGTGGTGAATCTGGATTTCAAAGCGCCCGGAGACCTTATCTATATAGTGGGCGCCACCCAGCCGGAGTTGGGCGCTTCAGAGTTTTACGAAATGTTGGGCTATGTGGGCTTAACTGTGCCCCAGGTCCGGCCCCCGGAGTTTTTGTCCTGCTATCAGGCCATGTCCCGGGCCATCGCCGAGGAAATCCTGGCCTCCTGTCACGGCATTTACCGGGGCGGCCTGGGGGTGCACCTGGCCCTGTGCAGCCTGGCCGGCGGCCTGGGGGTGGAGGTGGACCTGGACGAAATACTCTCGGATTTCCCCACCCACGCCGCCCTCTATTCCGAGTCCGCCGGTCGCTTCCTGGTGAGCGTGGCCCCGGCCCAGCGTCGCCAATTCGAAGAAATCCTCCAGGGACAGCCTTATCAGCTCTTGGGAGAAGTGCGTCCGGACCGGGAGTTCACCATGAAACGGCAAGGCCGCGCCTTGTTAACCGTCACTCTGGATGAACTCAAAGAGGCCTGGACCAGCCCTTTTGGCAAGTTGGTGTGACGGCCGTCATTTCAGCAGTTACACCTGATAAGCAAAAATCCGGTGGGGCGGGCCTCTGGGCCCGCCTTCCTGGGGGACGGCGCCCACCTACACCTTCTGTCATGCTGAGCGCAGAGAAACATTTCGGTTTTTATTGTGGACGGCGTGCTCCGTTAGGCAGCTTTGCTCTTCTTTGGACGGTCCACCAGGGGCAGCCCAAAATTTTTCGGGTCTTGCTTGCGCCTCCGGAGTCATCCCTGGAAAAAGATCTTTCATCATTGTCCGTGATTTCCGAGGCGTCCACCTGCCCTGAAATCGACGCCATCACCGATGGGCTGGAAGCCTTCCTTTCTGGCGCGGACATCAGCTTTTCCCTGGACAGTGTCCGGTTGGACCTGTTCCCGCCCTTTCAACAGGAGGTGTTGCGGGCCGAACACGGCATCCCCCGTGGCCAGGTGAGCACCTATAACCTGATCGCCGCCTATATCGGCAGGGCTGGGGCGGCCCGGGCCGTGGGCGCCGCCTTGGCCGCCAACCCCTTCCCCCTGATCATCCCCTGCCACCGCGCCGTCCGTTCCGACCGCACTTTGGGGGGATTTCAGGGCGGCCTCCCCATGAAGCGGGCTTTATTGGAAGCAGAGGGCCTTGCCTTTGACGGTTCAGGCCTGGTTAGGGTACCTTCTTTCTGGTATGCTTCCTCCTGATGCCCCATTTGCCTTCTTTGAGTGCTTTTGTGTAGCCGCAGGCTTCAGCCTGCGCCATCATTTGACTGCAAACCGATGCCAGACCGCATACTTACTATTTGCTAACCTACCATAACGGTTGAGTTATCCTCTATATATGCGATAATCCATATAATAAAAAGACTGTTGGCGCAGGCGTCCCTGCCCGCTATCTTGGTGCGCAGTGCGCACCCTATATCTACCTTGAACCTTGAACCTTGAACCTTGAACTTCTCGAAGCAGAAACAAGAGGACCTTCCATGCACTCCGAAATGCTCATCTTGAGATTCACCAAGGACGTGGTGGACCAGCCCATCATTTACCGCCTGGTCAAGGACTACGACCTGGAGTTTAACCTGCTCAAGGCCACCATCTATCCACGGAAAGAAGGGCTCATGGTCATGGAGCTCAAGGGTCATCCCAAGAACTTCCGCCAGGGCATCAAATACCTGAAGGATTCCGGGGTCAAGGTGCAGCGGGTGGCCCATGAAGTGGCCCGCGACGAAGAAGTTTGCTTCCAATGCGGGGCCTGCACCGCACTGTGCCCCACCGGAGCCCTCTACGTGGAGCGCCCGGAGATGAGCGTGAGTTTTGATGCCGACAAGTGCAGCGCCTGCGAGCTCTGTTGCGTGGTGTGCCCGGCCCGGGCCATGATGGTCAGGATCAACCATCAAGCCCTGTAATCCCGGCTTGCCTTGCTGCTTTCTTTCCTCATCAGCATTCATGCCGTTGTTATTGCGGCGCTCTACTTCTTTCTTCCCATTTATCTCCAGGGGTCCCTGTCATTCTCAGGGGCCCAGATCGGTTTCCTGTACGGCGTTCTCGGGTTAAACGCTCTTTTGGCAACCTTTCCGGTGGGGGTGGTGGGAGACCGCTACCCGGCCCGCATCCTCACCCGCCTGGGGCTTCTGGGCATTGGTCTCAGCCTTTGGGGTCTGTCCCAGGCGACCCGCTTTTGGCCCTTTCTCCTGGTATTCTTCTTTTTCGGTTTGAGCCTGCAGTTTTACCGCCAATCCCTGGACATTATGCTTTTCAAGGAAAACGTCGCGGACAGCACCCGGCGTTTCGGGGTCTACAACGCCTGGCGCATGGGTGGCATGACTGCAGGCATTCTCCTGGGCGGTGTCTCCCTTTATTTCCTTGACTATCCCAGGACTTTTCAGCTCCTGGCCGTGCTGGTGCTTCTGCTGTTGACCGTTTCCGGGAGGCTGCCCCTGAC
>JBAQHL010000657.1:0-6695 GCA_049288295.1 Desulfobaccales bacterium | reverse complement strand
ATCCTGGACCGCGTCCAGGAACTCTCCCGGCAGGGGGTGGTGGTTTACGCCCTCAAGTATCGCAGCACCCTGGATTTTTTATTCTTTAACCGCCGCTACCAGAAACTGGACATTCCAACCCCTGAGGTGGCCTTTGATCTCAACCTCTGGATGTTCCAGCCTTTTTCTCATCTGGTGCAGATTATCTCTGCGGCGGTGAATTATTTCACCCGCAAGCGCTCCTGGCCCAACCCCTTCCAGGACGGCTATTTCCTCCGCACCCTCCAGGAAAAACGCAGCATCCTTTTGTTCCTGGTGGACCAGGTCGGATTCCGGCACCGTTTTCTCAAGCCCCGGGAAGACCCTTTGCGCCATCTCCTGGAAATTCAGGAGCAAGTTGATTTTCCCATTTTTGTCGTGCCCCAGCTCATTATGTACAGCCAGGATCCCTCCCGTGAGGACAAGGGGCTTTTGGACTTCTTTTTCGGGGACCGGGAAAATCCGGGCCGTCTCCGGAAGTTGGCGCTTTGCCTGCGAAAATCCAAAAAGGCGGTGGTGGAAATCGCCGAGCCGGTGAACCTGAAGGAATATCTGGCCAGTTCCTTCGGCCAGGCCAACCCTGATCTCCGGGCCCAGGAATTAAGGCGGGAGCTCATTCAACGTCTGGATCAAAAACGGCGCATAGTCACCGGACCGGTAATCAAGAGCCGGGAGGAGATCATGGAGATTACCCTCACCGATCCCGGCCTGACGCAATTCATGGACCACCTGGCGGAAACGGAAAAAAAGAAAATTTCTAAGATCAAAAAGACCGCCCAGGACTATTTCTGGGAAATGGCCGCGGACTGGAACCTGATAATCGTACCCCTCATGAACCGTGCGGTTCGCATGATGTCCCGGTCGTTATTTGAAGGCGTTTTTTTCGATCTGGAGGGTTTTGAGAAAGTCCGGGAAGCCGGCCAGCGGGGGACCCTGATTTTTATCCCCTGCCACAAGAGCCATATCGATTACCTGCTGCTGAACACCCTCATATATCAGCATTATCTGCATCCCCCCCGCATCGCCGCCGGGAAAAACCTGGCTTTCTGGCCCTTGGGGCCCCTCTTCCGGGGGGCGGGGGCCTTTTTTATCAGGCGCCGGTTTTTAGGGGGGAAGCTCTATGCCGAAGTTCTCTATCATTATCTGAAAACCCTGATCAAGACCGGCTACAGCCTGGAATTTTTCATTGAAGGCGGGCGGTCCCGCACCGGCAAGCTGGTCCTGCCCAAAATCGGCCTGCTCAATATGATTCTGCGGGCTTACTACGAGGGCGCCACCCGGGATCTTATTTTCGTGCCCACCTATATCGGCTATGACCAGGTTTTGGAGGAAAAGGCCTATCTCTCCGAGCTTGGAGGCAAGAAAAAAGAAACGGAAAGCGTCGGTCAATTGGTCCGGGCCCGGAAATTCCTGAAAAGGCGCTACGGCCGGGCTTACATCCAGTTCAGCGAGCCCATTTCCCTCCAGGATCACCTGGCCAGGCATCCGACAACTGAAGTGGATGAAAGTGAGAAAATTCGCACTCTCAGCAATGATCTGGCCTTTGAGGTGGTTCAGGCCATTAACCAGGTTTCTGTGGTCACACCTTTCTCCCTGGTGTGCGCCGCGCTCCTCACCTATCCCCGGAAAGGGGTTTACCGCCGGGAACTGCTCAAGATTATCCAGGTGCTTTATGATTATCTGAAGGCCAGAAACGTGCCCCTGGCCGACTCCCTGGAAAACCTGAACCAGGCGGTGGAAGAAACCCTGGCCTTGTGCGAAGTCCGCAAGCTCATCACCCCCATCGAAAAGGAAGAGGGCCTGTCGGACGAACTGGGTCTGGGGGGCTACAGCATTGACGAAACCAAACGCCCCCTTCTGGAGTATTACAAAAACAACGTTATCCACTTTTTTCTGCCGGCCGCCATCGTCTCCCTGGCCACCCTGTCGGGGCCGGGCTTTGATTTCGAGCGCCGTCAGGTGGTGGATGACGTCCGCTTTCTCGAAGACTTTTTCAAGTTTGAATTCTTTTTCAGCGGGGTGGCCGCGGAGACCTTTGTGGAGGACACCCTGAAGTATTTTACCGCCAGAGAGGTGGTGGTCAGCCTGGACGGGGGCGACAACCGCTACACCCTGTCCGCCTCCGGCCTAAAGGAGTTGGCTTACTTCGCCAACCTGCTTTACAACTACCTGGAGTCCTATTACATCGTCTTCCGCTCCATCAAATACCTGCAGAAAAAACCCCGCAGCGAAAAAGAATTTCTGAAGCGCATCAGCTCCATCGGCCATAAATCCTATAAGCTTGGGGAGGTGGAGCGCTCCGAGGCCCTGTCCGAATCCAACTTTCAGAATGCCTTGAAACTTTTCGGGGAAAAGGGCATTGTCACCAAGCGACTCCCTGAAGGCAAGGGCGCCACCACCTTCAGTCCCCCTTCCGACGAGGACGCCAAAGACTACTACGGCCGCCAACTGGCCCGCTTTTTGCGGCGCTGAGGCCGCGTAAGGCGTTTCCGGTCCAGGCCTTCCCGAAGACCCCGGTCATTACCTCCGCCACAGCCCGCTCCAGGAGTTCCAGGTAGAGCATGGTGTCGTAGCCTTCCAGGCCCTCCAGGAATGGCGCGGCCTGGACCCGGCACTCTTTCGGGCCCCGCCCTTCCCGGTGCACAAAGCGCACCTTTTCCCCGGGCCTGACCGCAACCCCGGCCTGCTGCAACTGCCGCAGGGCCAGGGCCGTGGGCGTCTCCACTTTATAATTTTCCAGGGGTTGGGAAAGGACCCGGGTGATTACCAGCTCAGGTGGCGGGATGCCCCCCTCCCGCAGGCGCTGGCGAAAGCCTTCCGCCATTTCTTCTAATTCCGGGGCAAGGCTCAGCAAATCGCCCCGGGTGGCGGCCGCGGCCAGGCGGGACAGCAGGGCCTCCTGGGCCCGGCGCACAAAGGGTGGGGTGTCCCGGCGCCGGCAGATCAGGCCCCGGGCCTTCACCTGCCCGTCGGCAAACACCCCGAAATAGCGGGTGGCCACCGGGCGCTCCGGATTTTGCCGGGAAGGGAGGAACGCCAGCCAGCGGTACACTCCCTCCAGGGCCAGCTTAACCCCGGTGGCGCCGGAAACTTCCCGGCACAAAGCCTCCAGTTCAGCTTCCGTCATGTCCCCCCGGTGAATCCACAGACAATCCGTCAAACCGTGGAGAACTTCATAGCCTTTATCCTCACAAATCTCCTTGGCGGTCAGGAGCTTTTCCCGTCCGAACGCGGTCACCGCTTCGTGGGCCTCAATGCGTCCGAAGCGGGCGTTCTTGTAGCCCAGATAGCCGAAACAGGTGACCAGCATCCACTTCAGGGCGGTTTGCCGCTGGTTGTAGAGGACGGCCATATCCGGGGCCGATTCCCTGGCCGCAGCCTTCAAACTCTCCCGCAACGCCAATATGGGCCTCAAAGTGCGGGGCACCAGGCCCTCCCGGCGCCGGCACAGCCTGTAGCCGGCTTCGGGGACGAGTTGATCGTGGGGGGAGGGCCAGGGGCGTAGGGGCGGGGTAATCCCGCCTCTGCCTGCCTCTTCCCCTCCCAAGTATTGGTCTGGGAGCACAGGCATCTTGCCTGTGCCACAGGCGGGACGCCCGTGCTCCCGGGTTTGGCCGGTAGCACGGGCATCCTGCCCGTGTTTGGACGGGATGGAAGCCCGTCCTACCGTGCTGAGGGATTGGGGGAGGGGGTGTGGGGGTAAAGTCCTGCGCCCCTGAGCCCCCTCCCCCACATAATTACTGGCCCCTTCCCCCACACAACACTTGCAATTCACCGTCTCCGGCGAGATGTTGTGGATGGCCATGATACTGGGGTACATGGAGGCGAAGTCCAGTTCCCCCACGTTGAAGTAAAGCCCGATGGGAGGCATGAAGACCAGGCCGCCCTTGTCCACGGTGAGGAGTTCACCGGCGCTCTTGAAGCGTTCGGGGTCGGCCTTGCGCCACGGGATAAGAATGCCGTCGGCCACGGCCCGGGCAAGCTGCATGGAGGTAATCAAGGTGCCGGGGCTGGCCCGGGCCGCCTGCTGCAGGGGGAGCTGCCCCAAGCGGCTGATTTGCACCAGGCCCATGAGGTCCGCTTCCCGGAAGAAAAAGGAATTGCGCCGGTCCACGTGCCAGCGGCCGTAAAAGGGCGCGGCGCTCCCCTGGTAAACCACCCGGCCGTAGGAGAAGTAGGAGCGTCCTCCGGAGAATTGCCGTGGTATCACTCCGGTCTCCCGGTCCAGGGGGAGGGGCAGCCGGGCGTCTTTGCTCCAGCGCCACAGGAGGGGGATGATGTCTTCGTCCCCCCAGTCGCTCAAAACCAGGTCCGGGTTGACCTTGCGGAGCAAGCCTGCCACTTCCCGCACCAGGCCGGTTTGATCCGCGGCCTCCAGTTCCAGGGTGCGCCCCTCCCAGGTTACGGCCAGGCTGTTCCCTGCTCCCAGGGGAATGAGGGGATCCTTAGTGAGGCCCAGACCCAGGGTGGCCAGGGGCGGCAGGGACACGTCCCGGGCGAACTGGTCCTCCCGGGGGGCCAGGGCCAGGAGCCTCCCCTCCCGGGCCTCCAGGTCGTACCAGGCGCTGGGCCATATCCCTTTGCGGTAAAGATAATAGGCGGCCACGTCCAGATCGCAGTTGTAGGCGGCAAGGATCCCTTCCTTCTTCCCCAGCCAGTCCCGGAGTTGAGGCAGGTGCGCGTAGGTCTTGAGATCCATGGCCCACACCGGCATCTCCTCCCCTGAGCCCAAATCCCGCCCCCGGGTGGGATAGGTGCGTGTGAACCATTTCCTTCTCTCCAGAGCCTGGACCTCCCGCCGGACCTGGTCCCGGTTCCCGCCCACATACACCGTGTATGGAAAGGCAGCCGTGAGCCGCAGCGCCTCACCTTCCTGGGTGAGAAACCACAGGACCAGGCGGTCCCCCATGGGGTAGAGGTCGAAAAGCCAGGCGATGGTTTTCATGATGGTCGGAGAGAATTTGGGGGAGGATGCTACGGGGCCAAGGTGGGTTCCGGGTTCAGGAAAAAAACCAGACCCTAAAATCCAAAACCTGCTTTGAACCCCTGCCCCCTCCCTCAAGCTCCTTCCCCCAACCCCCTTGGCGCGATAGGACGGGCTTCCAGCCCGTCCACAGGCACGGGCAGGATGCCCGTGCTACCGTCCGAGGCCTGGGAGCACAGGTTTCCAGCCTGTGCAGGCAGGAACAGGCAGGATGCCTGTTCTCCCGGTCAAGGGGGATCAGGAGGAGGGTTTGAAGGGAAGACGGGGGAGTTGCGCTCTCCTGGCCCTCCCCATCAAATCATTCTTTGGCCTCTTCCAGCTCCTTAAGGTGTTCTTCCAGGCGCCTCAGGGCTTTCTCGTGTTCCAGGAGCATGGCCATGATGATGGATTCCAGGGGCCAGGGGTTGGCGGCGTAGACTCCCGCCTGGAGGTGCAGGCGGGCCAGTTCGAAGAGGCGGTCCAGGTGCGCCTGGTCTTCCCGGCGCAGCGCCCGGCGGAATTTGCGCCAGCGCTCCCGCTCTTCCTCCCACACGTGGCTGTAAGGTATAACGGTGCGTCCCATGGTATTTGCATCAGTAATTGTGAGCCGAAAATCCGGCTTCACCATAGAAAATCCCAAGCTCCTGCTTGGCTCAAAAACCATCTCATTGTGAAGAATTGTGGGGTATTTCTGTATGTGCCCAGGCAAACCTTGGGCTTATATGGGCGTTCCCAAGCGGGAGCTTGGGAACCAGGCCTTCCAAAAATCCGGTGGCACAGGTTTTTAACCTGTGCCTGGACGGGTTGGAAGCCCGTCCTAGCGGTCCCAGGTTTGGCTGGGGGAAATAGAGGCGATTGAACTTTCCGTAACAGACCATAATGAAAAGGCAGGCAGGCGGGCGTCTCCCCGCCATCTTGTTGGGCAGCGCCACCCGACATTTTCTTTCAAGGGCGGCATGCTGTCTCAGGGATACAAAGGCCTCCCCAAGCCGGAAAAGGCCCCGGCCAGTTCAGGCTGAAAACGGATAGCTTGGCGGTAAGCCGCGGCCCCCCGCCTGCCCTGCTTTTCCCCGGTATGCCCATGGTCCCGGTTAAGATTCCACCAAAGTGAGGTTGACTGCCGCTCCGGGGATAGTCGCGAGGTGAACGCCACCCGCAACGCCGCAGCTTTTTCCTGCAAAGCCAAAGCCCGGCTGCCGGGCACGGCGAAGTTCAGGTTCTGTCCTTTGATGACCTGTAAGGAGGCCACCCCCACCACCTCACCCTTCATGTTGATCACCGGGCTGCCGCTGGAGCCGGTGGAGACCGGCGCGGAAATCTGCAGGTAATGGCCGCCGGACGCCCGGCGGATGGCGGACACCACCCCGTCGCTTAAGGTGTGCTCCAGCCCCAGGGGGCTTCCCACCACGGCCACCCGCTCCCCCACCTCCGGGACAACCCGGGTAAGGGTCAGGCCGGAAATCCCCTCAGGTAAGGAGACCGTTCTAGCCGCCACCAAATCCCAGTCGGGGTCTGCGGCCACCACCCCCTTGACCGGATAGCACCGCCCCTCGGCGGTTCTGACTTCGGCCCGGACGGCTTGGGCCAGCACGTGGTAGTTGGTGAGAAAGCAGTTCCCCGGCGCAATGAAAAAACCAGTCCCCTGAAACAAGGCCTCGTTTTGAGCGCTATAGGCGATGACGGTGACCACCGCGGGCTGGACCTGTTTTACCAG
>JBAQHL010000656.1:0-13248 GCA_049288295.1 Desulfobaccales bacterium | reverse complement strand
AGCCTATAGCCTATAGCCTAAAGCTTACAGCTTATGGCTTATAGCTTACCGCTCTTACATCACCGTCATCTCGTATTCGCCCCAGACCGAGCGCAAGGTGTCGCAGATTTCTCCCAGGGTGGCCAGGGCCGTCACCGCCTTTAAAATGGGGGGCATGAGTTTGCCGGTGCCCTCCGCGGCGCTCTTGAGTTCGGCCAGGGCCTGCTGCACGGCGCCGTTGTCCCGGGCGTTCTTGAGTTCCTTGAGCCGGGCCACCTGCTTGTCGCCCACCTGGGGGTCCACCTTGAGGAGATCTTTGGGCTTTCCCTCTTCCTTGACCTGGAACTTGTTGAGCCCCACCACGATGCGCTCGTTTTTCTCGATCTCCCGCTGGTAGCGGTAAGCGCTGTCGCCGATCTCTTTCTGGATGAAGCCCTTCTCGATGGCCGCCACCGCGCCGCCCATTTTGTCGATCTGGTCGATGTAATCCTGGGCCTTAGCCTCGATCCGGTCGGTCAAGTATTCCAGGTAGTAGGCGCCGGCCAGGGGGTCCACCGTGTCGGACACCGCAGTCTCATAGGCGATGACCTGCTGGGTCTTGAGGGCCACCTGCACCGCCAGCTCCGAGGGCAGGGCCAGGGCCTCGTCAAAGGAATTGGTGTGCAGGGACTGGGTGCCTCCCAGGACCGCGGCCATGGCCTCAAAGGCCGTGCGAGTGATATTGTTCAGGGGCTGCTGGGCCGTGAGGGAGCACCCCGCGGTCTGGGTGTGGAAGCGCAGCATCTGGGAACGGGGGTCCTCGGCCTTAAAGCGGTCCTTCATAATCTTGGCCCACAGCCGCCGAGCCGCCCGGAATTTGGCGACTTCTTCAAAGAAATCCAGGTGCGAATTGAAAAAGAAGGAGAGCCGGGGACCGAATTCGTCCACCTTGAGGCCCGCGGCGATGGCCGCCTCCACATAGGCAATGCCGTTGGCCAGGGTGAAGGCCACCTCCTGCACCGCGGTGGAGCCGGCCTCCCGGATGTGATAGCCGCTGATGCTGATGGTGTTCCATTGGGGCACCTGCTCGGTGCAGTACGCGAAAATGTCGGTGATCAGGCGCATGGATTTGCGGGGGCCGAAGATATAAGTGCCCCGGGCCGGGTATTCTTTCAGGATGTCGTTCTGGACCGTGCCTCGCAGTTTATCGAAGGGCACTCCCTGCTTTTGGGCCACGGCCAGATACATGGCCAGAATGACGGCGCAGGGGGAGTTGATGGTCATGGAAGTGGAAACCTGGTCCAGGGGGATTCCCTGAAAGAGGCGCTCCATGTCCCAGAGGGAATCGATGGCCACCCCCACCTTGCCCACTTCCCCCTGGGCCAGCTCATGGTCGGAGTCGTAGCCGATCTGGGTGGGGAGGTCAAAGGCCACCGACAAGCCGGTCTGCCCGGATTTCAGCAGAAAGTGGTAGCGCTCGTTGGTCTCCTCGGCGGTGCCGAAGCCGGCGTACTGGCGCATGGTCCAGTAGCGGCCCCGGTAGGCGGTGGGCTGCACCGCCCGGGTAAAAGGGTACTGGCCGGGCATACCCAATTGCTTGAGATAATCAAACTCCTGCATGTCCAGGGGGGTATAGACCCGGTTGACGGGGATGCCGGAGGTGTTGACGAACTCGGCCTTGCGCTCCGGTATCTTTTTCAGCACCTTGTCCACTTGGGCATCGTACTTGGCCTTTGCATCTTGCAACTTCTGCAGATCATCCATGTGGCTACCTCGTGCGGTGATATGAGGGGGGGGAGAAGGCTCCCCCCTTGCGGCTCACCTCTAAATGATGGAGAGTTTCGTAGGGCGGGCGTCCTCGCCCGCCATGGTGGTGCAGAGAACGCACCCTGCACCTTTCTGGCCTATGCCAACGTATGCTGAAGCTTGCAGCTCTATTTTGCAAGAGGCTCTTACCGAAAACCGTATTAAATCTCGCCGTTCTGCTCCATCTTGGCCATGTCTTCAAAGCGGATATCCAGGCCCAGCACCCCCTGAATTTCCTCGTTTTCGTCCCGGATGGCCGCGCTCACCGTGATGCACAGGGCCCCGGTGAACCGGGAGGTGTAAAAGTCCGAAACATAAATCTTGCCGGTTTTCAGGGGCTCGATGAACCAATCCCGGTTGGACAGGTTCTCATCCAGTCCTGCGGTCTCGAACTTGGCCCGGTGCACGATATGGGTGATGTTGCGGGTGATCTTCCGCCCTTCCAGGTTGGTGATGTACATAAACTGAATAAAGGGGTTCTTCTCCAGGGCCGCCAACAGGACCGGCTCCTGGATTTCCGGCTGCATGGAGCGGATTTTTTCATCATCGGCCAGATCCTGGGCCAGGTGGGCCGCCAGTTCGTGGGCCTTTTGCTTTAAGCGGTCGAACTCCGAGATAAAAAGCTCGGGGAGATACTTGCGGGCCAGGGTCTCCAATTCTTCATTGGCAATGGAGGTCACCCGCCCCTCATCGTACATCTCCATGATGCGCTTGTGGATTTTCCCCACTCCGGGGTGCATCTTGTCCACCTGGTTGGTGCCGGCCAGCCCCAAACGGGTGTTGAGCCAGTGAACAATCCCGGCTTTGCCCGACTTGTCCGTGATGGAAATGGTGGGAGGCCGCTTGAGGATCTTGGTGGTGTCAAAGGGATTGTAGATTTCCTCAAATTTCTGCATGCCGTCGGCATGGATGCCGGCGCTGGTGGCGTTGAAGCCGGCCCCCACGAAGGGAAAATTGGGGGGGATCCGGTAGTGCAGTTCCCGTTCGAAGTACTGGGCAACGTCGGTGATCACCGTGGTGTCAATGCCGTCAGTGGTGCCCCTGAGGCTGATGTATTCCATGAGCAGCCCTTCAATGGGGGAGTTGCCGGTGCGTTCGCCGAACCCCAGCAAGGTGCCGTTCACTGCGCCGCAGCCGTACAGCCAGGCGGTGACCCCGTTGACAAAAACCTTGTGAAAGTCGTTGTGGCCGTGCCATTCCATGAGGTGCCCGGGGACGCCGGCATCCTCGATCATGGCCCGCACCAGCCGGGGGACGCTCCGGGGCAGGGCCGCGCCGGGATAGGGCACGCCGTAGCCCATGGTGTCGCACAGGCGCATCTTGATGTCGATGCCGCTTTCCTCGCGCAGTTTCATGAGTTCAATGGCGAAAGGCACGCAAAAGCCGTAAATGTCCGCCCGGGTGATGTCCTCGAAGTGGCACCGGGGCACAATGCCCAACTCCAGGGCGGCCTTGACGATGCCCAGATAATCCTCCATGGCCTGCTTGCGGTTCCACTTCAGTTTCATGAAAACATGGTAGTCGGACACCGAAGTGAGAATGCCGGTCTCTGTCAGGCCCATCTCCTTGACCAGTTTCAGGTCGTTGGCGTTGGCCCTGATCCAGCCGGTGATCTCCGGGAAAAGATACCCCCGCTCCCGGCACCGTTCCACCGACTCTTTGTCCTTGGCGCTGTACAGGAAAAATTCGGTCTGGCGGATGATCCCCTTGGGTCCCGAGAGTTTGTGGAGCATGTCGAAGATCTCGACGATCTGCCGCACCGTATAGGGCGGCCGGGCCTGCTGGCCGTCCCGGAAAGTGGTGTCCGTGATGAGCATTTGCTCAGCCGGACTGGGCATGACGAATTTGTGGTCGAAATCAATACGGGCTAACTCGTTATAAGGGAAAATATCCCGCATCAGGTTGGGTTCTTCCACTTCCATCAGCCGGTACTTCCAGAATTTTGAGTGCTCGTGATCCAATAACCGCCGTTCAGGGTTCCACCGTGCCATAATGTGCCATCCTATTTTATTAGCTGTCAGCCGTCAGCTGTCAGCTCTTTCTTTTCGTTTTTTTTTTGGTGAAGTTTTTTTCCACAGGCACGAAGAGGTCTTGCCAGGTCCGAAAAGGTACCTGGGAAGCCATCATCTCGACATCTTTAACTTCCATTTATTAAATTTCTTTTAGCTGACAGCTGAACGCTGGTAGCTGACAGCTATTTCTCCACCCGTAAACCCAACTCCAGAAGCTGTTCCGCTTCCACCCGGGAGGGGGCCTTGGTCATGGGGCAGCCCGCCTTCTGGGTTTTGGGGAAGGCAATGACCTCACGGATGGATTTGACCCCGCACAGGATAGCCACCAGGCGGTCAAAACCGAAGGCCACCCCGCCATGGGGCGGGGCGCCGTAGTCCAGGGCCTCCAGGAGAAAGCCGAATTTCTCCTCCGCTTCCTCCTGCCCTATGCCCAGGACCCGGAAGACCTGCTCCTGCACGTCCCGCCGGAAGTTCCTTATGCTACCGCCGCCGATCTCCTGGCCGTTCAGCACCAGGTCGTAGGCCCGGGCCCGCACCCGGCCGGGGTCGGTCTGCAATAAAGAAATATCATCTTCCCTGGGCGCGGTAAAGGGGTGGTGCATGGCGGCATAGCGCCCTTCCTGCAAGTCATACTCAAGCAAGGGAAAATCCGTGACCCACACCAGGTTGAAGGTGTTTTCGGGAATCAAGCCTTCCTGCTGGCCCAAATAGAGGCGCAGTTGCCCCAGGGCCGTGTTCACCACCTGGGGGTCGTCCGCCACGAAAAAGAAGATGTCCCCCTCCCTGGCGCCCAAGTGGTCGGTGATGGCGGTTTTGACGCCGTCGGAGAAAAACTTGGCCAGGGGCGACTGCCAACCGTTGCTCACCAGTTTCACCCAGGCCAGCCCCTTGGCGCCGTAAACCCCGGCGAAGCTGGTCAGGTCGTCCAGCTCCTTACGGGACAGGCGGGCCAGGCCGGGGGCGCACAGGGCCTTGACCATGCCCCCCTGAGCCACCACCTCTTTAAAGGTGCGAAATTCGCTTTCCTGGACGATGGCGGTGACCTCAGTAAGTTCCAGGCCGAAGCGGGTGTCCGGACGGTCCAGGCCGAAGCGTGCCATACACTCCTGAAAGGTGAGGCGGGGATAGGGCCTGGTCACTTTGATGCCGGCGGCCTCGTCCAGCAGGGTGGTGATGAGGCCTTCCACCACCCCGTAGACATCTTCCTCGGTGACGAAGGCCATTTCCATATCAATCTGGGTAAATTCCGGCTGGCGGTCGGCCCTGAGGTCCTCGTCCCGGAAACAGCGGCAGAGCTGATAATAGCGGTCCAACCCCGACATCATCAGGAGCTGCTTGAAAAGCTGGGGCGACTGGGGCAGCGCATAAAAAAAGCCCTGCTGCACCCGGCTGGGCACCAGATAGTCCCGGGCCCCTTCCGGGGTGCTCTTGGTGAGGATGGGGGTCTCCACCTCGATGAAGCCCTGTTCGTTCAAAAAGCGCCGGGCCGCCTGGGCCACCCGGTGCCGGAACAGGATGGGCTTCATGATGCTGGGGCGCCTGAGATCCAGATACCGGTACTTGAGACGCAGGGCCTCGGAGATGTCCACCCGGAAGTCTTCCAGTTCAAAAGGCGGCGTTTTTGAAGAATTGAGGATGCGGAGCTCTTCGACAATAACCTCGATTTCCCCGGTGTCCAATTGGGGATTGATCATCTCAGGCGGCCGCAGGTTCACCAGGCCCCGCACCGCCAACACATATTCATCCCGCAGGACGCCGGCCTTGGTGTGGACGTCGAGGTTGATTTCCGGGTTGAAAACCACCTGGGTGATGCCTTCCCGGTCCCGCAAGTCCACAAAGACCAGGCCCCCGTG
Source organism: Desulfobaccales bacterium (assembly GCA_049288295.1). GTDB lineage: Bacteria > Desulfobacterota > Desulfobaccia > Desulfobaccales > 0-14-0-80-60-11 > JBGSLA01. The sequence goes on along the minus strand of JBAQHL010000656.1, from coordinate 7,619 downwards.
GTCCCGGCGGCGTTGCACCCAACCCATGAGCACCACTTCCCGGCCCTCATCATTGGCCCTAAGGACCCCGCAGGAATGGGTGCGGCTAAGCCCCGCAAGTGAGTCGAACACGTTAATTTCCTTCCTTATGCCTAAGGCGCGCCCCCAGGGCGGCCGCCAGTTCAGTCAGGGGGATGCTCTCCTGCTCTCCAGTGGCCATGCGGCGCACCAGAGCTTTTCCTTCGGCCAGTTCCTGATCTCCCAGAATTACCACGAAGGCCGCGCCCAGACGGTCGGCTAGGGACATTTGGGACTTGAGGGACCGGCCCTCAAAGTCCATGGCCGCGGGCAGCCCCTTCGCCCTGATTTCCTGGAGGAGATAAAAACCCCGGTCCTTGGCACCCTCTCCCAGCGCGGCCAAAAAGACCATGGCCGGCTCAGCGGGTACGGCTTCGGGAGGCAGCACCTCCATGAGCCTGTCCTCACCGATGGCAAAGCCCAGCCCCGGCAGGTCGGCCCCGCCCAGTTCCCTGGCCAGGCCGTTATAGCGCCCGCCGCCGGCCACCGAATCCTGGGCACCCAGGCCCGCCGCCGTCACTTCGAAGGCGGTGCGGGTGTAGTAGTCCAGGCCCCGCACCAGGTGCGGCTTTTTCTCGTAGGCCAGGCCGGCCCCATCCAGAAGGGACTGCACCCGCTCATAGTGCCGGAAACAGGCCTCACAGAGGCTGTCCTCCATGGTGGGCGACCCCTCCAGCAGCACCTGGCAATGTTGGGACTTGCAGTCCAGGACCCGCAGGGGGTTGGTGTCCCGGCGGCGCTGACAGTCGTCGCACCAGCCCTCCTTCTCGGCCAGGAAAAGAACCAGCCGGGCCCTAAAATCCACCGTACACTCGGGGCACCCCAGGGAGTTGATGAGGAGGCGCAGGTCTTTTATCCCCAATTTCCCCAGGAGGTCCACCAGCAGGAGAATGACTTCGGCGTCCAGTTCCGGGGCGTCGCTCCCCAGGGCCTCGCAGTTAATCTGGTGAAACTGGCGGTAGCGCCCCTTCTGGGGCCGTTCGTAGCGGAACATGGGCCCCAGGAGATAGAGCTTTTTCACCCCCGGGGTCTTCATCAAACCGTTTTCCAGACAGGCCCGCACCACCTGGGCGGTGGCCTCCGGCCGCAGGGTCAGGGAGTCGCCCCGGCGGTCGGTGAAGGTGTACATCTCCTTGGCCACGATATCCGTGTCACTGCCTATGCTGCGGGCGAAAAGCTCGGTCTTTTCCAGGACGGGCAGGCGAACCTCCCGGTACCCATACCGTTCAAAGGTTTCCCGGGCCTTGGTCTCCACCCACTGCCACCGCGAAGTCTCGGGCGGCAAAATATCTTTCATGCCCCGAATGGCGCGAATGATAGCCATAGTGTTGTATTTTAAAATATTAAATATAAACGGAATATAAGCCAGTTGTCAATGAAATAGCGTGAACCCGCGGGGGATGTCAGGGGGGAAGTAATTACCCTCTCCCCGGCACAGGTGAGGACACCCGTGCCCACAAAGCTTTCCTCACCCTGGGAGAGAGTCTTTTGTTGGGCGCGTCTTGCGCGCCAAAATTGGTGCGTATGACACACCCTACTTACATTATCCTTAGAAATGAATCTCAAACAGGGAACTGATGGAGTCTTCCTGGTGGATGCCCAGGATGGCCCGGGCGAAAAGGTGGGAAACCGAGAGGGGCACAATTTTGGGGCAGTCTTGCGCCTCCTCGCTTAAGGGGATGGTGTCGGTGACCACCAGGCGGTCCATCTGGGAGTCCCGGATGCGCTGCACCGCCGGGCCCGAAAGCACGGGGTGGGTGCAGCAGGCATGAATTTTCAGAGCGCCGTTTTGCATAATCACCTGGGCTGCTTCGGACAGGGTGCCGGCGGTGTCGATGATGTCGTCCATGATGACCACTTCTTTGCCCGTAACATCGCCGATGAGGTTCATGGCCTGGGCTTTACCAGGCGCGTCCCGGCGTTTGTCGATGAGGCCCAGGGTGGCACCCAGACGCTTGGCGTAAGCCCGGGCCCGGGGCACCCCGCCGGCATCCGGCGAGACGATGGCCAGGTTGTGGTTAAAATTTTTGGAAATATAGGGAATCATCACCGGGGAGGCGTAGAGGTTATCCACCGGGATATCAAAAAAGCCCTGGATTTGGCCGACGTGCAGGTCCATGGTGAGGATGCGGTCGGCGCCGGCGGTGGTGAGCAGATCGGCCACCAGCTTGGCGGTGATGGGCACCCGGGGGGCCACCTTGCGGTCCTGGCGGGCGTAGCCGAAGTAAGGGATGACCGCGGTGATGCGCCGGGCGCTGGCCCGTTTCACCGCGTCAATCATGATCAACAGCTCCATGAGGTTGTGGTTGGCCGGAGGACAGGTGGACTGGATGAGAAAGACATCCCGGCCCCGCACATTTTCCCCGATTTCCACCCGGATTTCGCTGTCGCTGAAGGTGGTGACCAGGGCCTGGCCTAAAGAAATATCCAGGTGAGCGCAAATCTTCTGGGCAAGCCCTGGGTTGGCATTGCCGGTAAATATCCTGGGGATATTGTTTTCCATGACCGGACGCTTCTTTTTAACGGGAGATTTATTAGCTTGTTATAAGAATAGGGTTGACGAGAGGTTAATATAAATCAAAAGGGAGGGGGTCGGCAAGCGTAATTTCCGGGGGACTGACATTTTCTTGCAGAACCAGAATATTCACCCCGGCCGCGGCCCCCCGGGCCAGTTCCCGGGCATAGGCCGGGTCTATGTCGGCCGCCGGGCGAAAACGCTTCGCATCCGGGCGCTGCACCACAAAGACTTGCCAGGCCTCGTGCCCCTGGGCGGCCAGTTTGGCCAACTCCTCCAGGTGCCGCCGCCCCCGGGAAGTCACCCCGTCAGGAAATAAAGCAATGCCGTCCTCCACCCAGGTGATGCTTTTTACCTCCATAAACAGCAGGCGCTCCCCCAAATCCCCCACAAAATCCAGGCGGCAGCCCTGGGGCAGAGTTGCCTCAGCGCGGTGGCTCAACAACGGCGGCAGTCCCGGCAGGCCTGGGCCGGCCAGGGCCTCCGCCACCAGGCGGTTGGGAACCAGGGTGTCCACGCACACCCAATGCTCCCCGGCTTGACAAAAACGCCAGGTGTGGGAAGTCTTGCGCCCGGGACGGGCATCGCAGGTGAGAAGGACCTGCTGGCCGGGGACCAGGCAGCCGGTGAGGGCGCCGGTATTGGGGACGTGAGCCCAGATGCGGCTCTGGTCCCCCAGTTCCACTTCGACCAGAAAGCGCTTTTCACGCCTCAAAAAAGTGCCGGAAATGAGGGGGGCTTCAAAGCGCACAGGAGAGGAAAGAGAGTAAGCGGGGAAGAGTTAAAACGCGTACCAGACCCTGAACCAGCCCTTGATGTCCTTTTCTTCCTCTGACCTGAACTTGTCAACCTGGCTCTGGAAGGTGAAACCCCAGCGGCCGAGGTCGTATTTCAGGCTGGGGCCCCAACCCATGACCAGGTCGTTTCTCTCCCGCAGAAAAGAAATGTTGTCAGCCGGCGGCTGGTAGAGAAACCCGCTCAAGCCGACCTTCAGCTTGGAGGAAAAGCAATAATCCATGGAATATTTGAACAGAACAGGGGACTGGGTAAGGGCTTCGGTGTGGCCCACCGGATTGTCCCGGTTATACCGGAAGGAAATGCGGAAGTTCTTGGGTAGCGCCAGAACGCTTTCCACCTGCCCCCCGTCTGATCCGGGACACAGATCCTGGAATGAAGGTAATGAGGCCAGGGTTGGGGAGAAGGGCAGGCGTTCCCCGAACATCTGGGCTTCCAGGGAACTGGGGGCGGCGACCACCGTGAAGGTTGGGGGCCAGCTTCTCCACGTATAACTGCCCAGACCTGCAGCATTGGCTGCGGCGGGACAGATGGCTGTGGCCATGATGAGCAACCAGAAAATGGCTCTCAGCCAGGTCTTCCCCCTTTGACCCAGCACCGCTTTACCCCCCTATTTTTATTGTTTAAATGTTAACTGATTTTTCCCCAAAAGTCAAGGGAAACTTGCCTATGAAAGGGGCTTGCCGCAGATTGCCTGGAGGATTTCCCTTCCCCCCCGGTCAAGGAGCATCTCGGCCAGGCGGAGCCCCATGGAGCGGGCCTCCTCGGGCAAACCCGTCAGACGGTCCTGGAGGAGGCGCTTGCCCTCCAGATCACTGATCAGGGCCTCCAGGGTCAGGGAGCCATCCTCCGCCAACCTCCCCAGCGCGGCCACCGGCACCAGGCAGCCTCCTTCCAGGCGGGCCAGGAAAGCCCGTTCCGCGGTGACCGCCACCTGGGTGGGCACATGATTCAGGGGCGCCAGCAGGTCAAGCATTTCCTGGTCCCCGGCCCGCACCTCCAATCCCAACGCCCCCTGGCCGATAGCGGGCAGCATCTCGGCTTCGTCAAGATACCCTTTGGGGATATGACCCAGACCCAGGCGCTTGAGCCCGGCCGCGGCCAGGATAATGGCATCCAGCCCTTCGGTTTCCAGTTTGCGCAGGCGCGTGTCCACGTTGCCCCTAAGATGCACCACCTCAAGATCCGGACGCCGATGCAGGACCTGGACCTTGCGCCTGAGGCTGCCGGTGCCCACCCGGCCCCCCGCGGGGATCTCCGTAAGAGATGCGTGCCGGTGGGAAATGAAAGCGTCCCGGCAATCCTCCCTTGGCGGCACGGCCCCCAGGACGCAGCCCGGGGGCATTTCCGCGGGCATATCCTTTAAGCTGTGGATGGCCAGGTCAACTTCCCCGGCCAGGAGGGCCTCTTCAATCTCCTTGATGAAAAGGCCCTTGCCCCCCACCTGGGCCAGGGGCACATCCTTGAGCTTGTCGCCGGTGGTTTTGATAATGACCAGCTCAGTGGCGACGCCGGGGTGCAGGTCGAGAAGCTGGGCTTCCACCCAGCGGGTCTGAACCAGAGCCAGGGGGCTGCCCCGGGTGCCGATGCGGATGGTTTTTGGCGCCAAACCAGCTTATCCGCAGGAACTGCAGGACGTAGCCGAACAGCCGCTGCAGGAGCTGGCCGGCTTGGAACCCGAGGTAAATTTATACCCCACCTTGGCAGAGCAGGTGCTCATGAGCTTGTTGACACTCTGCTGGCCGCACTCAGGGCACTCCACCACTTCATCACTCCGAAAGACCAGACGTTCAAATTCTTTGCCGCAATTCTGACAAAGAAACTCAAAAATTGGCATGAAAAAACTCCTTGTGGGAACCGCGTTCACTGATGACACAAAAAAAGAGCAGCTATTGCCGGCGCTCTGGCTCCCCTTAGATATTTCGGCCCATCTCAAGACCTTGGATTAATATAATCATTTTTTTTTCAAATGCATAACATTCGCCAATAATTTCTTAATCCTTTCGCAGTCGCTCATGGGCCCTAAACCTACCCGCCAACCATGAAAAAGTCGTAGTCGGCCGTCCCCGCCCGCCAAAACCAGAAATCATGTTTCCTAAGACGCACCTTACGGCTCAAAACTCAAAAATCGAAACTCGATTATTTCCGCTCCACCCGCACCATGGTCCCGGCGGGCACCAATTTCAGACAGCAGGGGTCGCCGCCGATGCGCCCTACCAGGTTGACGGCGCTGGCCGGGCGAATTTCTCCGGGCACGCTTGAGGGGGTCATGCCGAAAAAAAGGCAAAGGGCCCGGCCGGGAGGCCAGTAGCCGATGTCCCCCACCTGCACTGACACCGCGGCGGTGTCGTCCAGTTCAGCAACCACCCTGGGCACGGGAAAGTAAATTTCATCCCCCCAGAGTTGGGCCTCCCCCTCAAAAGGAAGGGCCTCGGCCAGGGCTTGGGCCGTTTGGCTGCCGGTTAATTGGCCCTCCACCCGCAGATCTCCAGCAATGATGACAATGTCGGTGGGCATTTCAAACCTCCATTTCCTCAATCACGCAGGCGGCCAGCAGGGGCACCAGGATTTCATGGTGGCCGGTGAGGGCGTAGCCCTGTCCCGCCCCGGCAGTGGGGCGCCGCACCACGTTGGTGAGGGGACGGTAGTGCTGGACAAAGTCCAGATTGACGGTGGTCAAAGGCTCCACCCGGTGGCCCAGGTTGCGCGCCAGGGTCAGGGCCTTAAGAAACACTTCCGGGAGAATCACGGCGCTGCCGAGATTGAGGAATACCCCCCCGGCCAGCCGGCTCACCTGGGCCGCGAAGATCCGGAAATCCTTATGGGTGGTTTCCCCCAGGGCCGCAGGGTCAAGGGATGGATGCAGATGAATGATGTCCGTGCCCACGGCCACATGCACGGTAACGGGCAGGTCCAGGGCCCCGGCCGCGGCCAAAAGGCTCAGGTGCTTGTAGGGAAAGTCGCTCTGGTGCAGGCGCCGGGCCACCGCTTCCCCCAACCCCAGGCCCTCCCGGGCGCCCCAGGTTGTGGCTTCATTCAAAAATTCGGCGGTCTCCCGGGCCATGCCGAACTGGCCGGAGCCCAACACCTGGTCCACATCCTCGGAGGTCCGCCCCACCATGGCGATTTCGGCGTCGTGGATGATGACCGCGCCGTTCACCGCGATGCCGGTGATGAAGCCCCGCTCCAATAGGTCAATAAGAATAGGACTCAGGCCCACTTTGATGGGGTGAGCCCCCATGCCCAGAAGGACCGGCAGCCCGGCCCGGCGGGCCCGGGCCCAGGCCGCGGCTATGTCCCGCAGGCTCTGGCCTGCCAGGATACGGGGCAGGCGCTTCAGGAATTCCTGGAAGGTTCCCCCCCTGGTCCAGGGTTGGGCAAAGTCCCGGTGGCTCACTTTGGAGGAGCGGTCCTTCAAGCTATAAGTGGTCAGGCCTTCCAGGGAAAGGGGGTCGATTTTGGTCATAGGATTCTTCACCTTTCCTTTTGGAGAGCGGCTGGAAAGGATTTTGGAGTGGCCAGGGATGCAGGGGCGGGTTTAAAACCCATCATACCCCCCAGCTCCCCTTAAACTCCTATTGACCGGGAGAACAGGCATCTTGCCTGTTCTTGCACAGGCTGGAAGCCTGTGCTCCCGTTTTCCTCTGGTAGCACGGGCATCCTGCCCGTGCCTGGAAGGGCTGTAAGCCCGTCCTACCATTGCTCTTGCAGGTGCTTGGGAGCTTAAGGAAGAAGGCAGGTGGCCGGCGACCTCTGGTCCGCTCCCTCAATCCTCCTGGAATTCTTCCGGAAACAACAGGAAATCCACCAGGTCGCAAAGCACATGGCCGATGGTGATGTGCACCTCCTGGACACGGGGGGTGTTGGCCGAGGGCACCACAATGGCCATCTCGGCGGCCGCGGCCACGGGCCCCCCCTTGCCGCCGCTTAAGGCCAGGGTGTTGAGCCCCATCTCCCTTGCCGCCTCCAAGGCCCGCACCACATTCCCGGAATTGCCGCTGGTGCTGAGGCCCACGGCCGCATCCCCCGGCCGTCCCAGGGCCCTGACCTGCTTGGCGAACACTTCTATAAAGTCATAGTCGTTGGCGATGCTGGTGAGGATGGAGGTGTCGGTGGTGAGGGCCAGGGCGGCCAGGGGCGGGCGCTCGATCTTGAACCGGTTGACAAACTCGGCGGCGATATGCTGGGCGTCGGCAGCGCTGCCGCCGTTGCCAAACAGGAGGATTTTTCCCCCGCCGGTGAGGACCTGGGC
>JBAQHL010000655.1:0-16751 GCA_049288295.1 Desulfobaccales bacterium | reverse complement strand
CCTGGGCATGATTATCGTGGGGGTGCCTTACTCCACGCCGGGCATGCTGCACACCGAAGGCCGGGGCGGCTCCCCCTATGCTCCCTCCACCGTGGCCGGTCCTAAAAATGAACTCGTGCCCACCCCGGAGGACCTGGACATTGCCCGGGCCCTGGGAAAACGGGTGGCTGAGATCGCCCAAAAGCTGAGGGGATAGTTCCCCCTGGCAATCTGCCAGGCACGAACCTGCTACCTGTTCGGCCCCTCCCAGAGGTGGAGCAGGTTATGTATCCACCAACACAACCCCGAGGCAGGGTCAGCCGTGGCCCTGCCTTTTTTTATCACCGTTGCCTTCTGCCGGCAAACCCAGCCCGCCTTATCCTCAGGGCAGGATAAGGTTCCTCAGTGGCCTCTCTTACCAGGTATTGAACAAAAATCCCGGCCATACCCCGGCCCCTCTTGTGAAACGCTAACAAATGCTTTACCTTAAACGAATCTGAGGGAGCATCGGTTATGGAGAACTCACCCTTCAAGAAGATGGTGTGTTGCCTGGTGCTGAGCGGTCTGCTCCTGGCTCAAGGCTGCTCCACGGGAACGGGGTCCAAAAGCACGGCAACCCTCACCCCGGAAGAACAGGAAGAACTGGACCCCATGTTTTGGCCCATGTGGGGGCATAGCCGCGGCCTTGGGCCTTAATGCCACCGGGCCTTTTCAGTTGTCCATGAGCCTTTGGCTTATGGAAAGGTCGGTAAGGCGGGTGCCCCTGCCCGCTATTAACGTGCGTCCCGCCAAGTATCGCGTCCCAGATATATCTTTCAAAAATCTAAGGCAGGGCGGGCCTCTGTGCCCGCCACTCAAGACGGCCGGGGACGGCCGCCCTACCATAAAAGGGCGACTTGGGCTTGCTGATTTATTGAACCCCCCTTTTTTTAGATGGGGGGCAGGGGTGATAACATAATCTCTTAATAATCCTCCTTAAATCCCCTCCTTAGCAAAATGTGACTTCAAACCTCCCATCTCAACTTTCCCTGTGGATAACCTCTTGCAAGCCTCAGGCTTGGAAACAGGTTTCTAGAAAAATGGAACAAAAGCTCAAGCTCCCTGCAAGCCTCCCTTGAGAATGAATGAAATGATGCTTAGTTTATGAAAAACGAGTAGGAGCTTTGGCATGAACTTCTCATTGTTACAAAAATGCCTTTACTTGGTCCTGTCAGGCCTGCTGCTTTTGACGGTTGCCTGCTCTACAGGGACCGCTGCAAAAAGCACACCAAGTTCAACTCCCAGCCTGCAGGAGCAGGATCCGGAATTCTGGCGCATGTGGCAAAGTCGGCAAGGGGTTAGCGGTTAAAGGTTGGGCTTTTTCATTAATCAACTAAATCAACTAGCCTTTCAGGGGTAAGGAGCAGGACAGGAGTTAGCCCTGTTCCCAAAATCGCCTTGCCATCAACGGAAAATGCCTGCGAGGGGGTGGCCAACCCCCTTTTTTTTGATACAGTGCTTAACATGAAATCAACAATGTCAAAATTAACCATGGGGTTAGTAATCTTTGGTTTGGTGGGGATGATGTGGTGGTCGCCTGCGGCTTCGCAGACGACAACCAATCCCGCCGAGATCATGGCCAAAGTTCAGGAAAAGTATGACCAGGCGGGAAGTTTCAAGACCGGCTTCCGCCAGGAAACCCGCCAGCAGGGGGCGGGCCAGGGGGACATCGCCTCCGGGGTTATGTTTTTTCAAAAACCCAGCCGCATGCGTTGGCAATACGAAAGCCCGCCGGATCAGAAAAAAGAGGTGATCTCGGACGGCAACCAGGTGTGGATCTATATTCCCGAAGAAGCCGTCGCCATGGTCTATCCCTTAAAGCAGATGCTGCGCTCGGACCTGGTGTTGCGCTTCTTTTCCGGGATCGGCGAGGTGACCCAGGATTTTCGACTCTCCTGGCAGCGCCCCCCCGACGCCGGCCTTAACTATGTCATCCGGCTGGACCCCCGCCAGCCCCAGGCGGAACTCAAGCGCCTCATCCTGACCATCAACCCCCAGACCTACCTGGTGGAAAACCTGGAGTTCAGCAACAACCTGGGAGAGGAAACCCGGTTTGCCTTTTCCCGCATTAGTATGGGGGACAAACAGCCGGCCAGCTTTTTTACCTTTACGCCGCCGCCGGGGGTGCAAATCGTCAGGGAGGCCCCCGGGGTGCGCTAATCTCCGGGCAAAGTATTCCGTTTTTTTCCTAAAGTATAGACTTTGACCGGAATGACCTATACTTCTGAACAACAAGAGGTGCGGGACTGGCTGGCCCGGCGGGAAGCCATTCTTTTGGCACACAACTACCAGCCTGGCGAAATCCAGGACATCGCCGATTTTACCGGGGATTCCCTGGCCTTATCCATAACGGCCGCCAAAACTCCGGCCCGCATCATCGTGTTTGCCGGGGTGCACTTCATGGCCGAGACCGCGGCCATTTTGTGTCCGGATAAAACCGTGCTCCTGCCCCGCCTGGACGTGGGCTGCTTCATGGCGGACACCATCACCGCCGCGAGCCTGAAGGCCCGCAAGGCCGAACTTCCCGGCGTGCCGGTGGTCGCCTATGTCAATTCCACCGCGGCGGTTAAAGCGGAAAGCGACATCTGCTGCACTTCGGCCAACGCTGTCAAGGTGGTCAATTCGCTGCCCGGCTCCCGGGTGCTCATGGTGCCGGATAAAAACCTGGCCCTCTACACCGCCCGGCATACCGATAAAGAAGTGCTGACCTGGGCAGGCTGCTGCAACGTCCACGATGCCCTCACCGCCCGGGAGGTCCTGGATGCCAGGGCCGCCCACCCCCAGGCGGTGTTCCTGGCCCATCCGGAGTGCAGGCCCGAAGTTCTGGACCTGGCCGACGCCATTCGCAGTACCTCGGGCATGCTGGAATTCGCCCGGCAGGCCAAGGACCGGGAGTTCATCATCGGCACGGAAATGGGCATTCTCCATACCCTGCGCAAGGAAAATTTCGAAAAATCCTTCTTTTCACCTTCTCCCCGCCTCATCTGCCCCGATATGAAGCGCATTACCCTGAGCGACCTCTTAAGCGCGCTCCAGGAAAACCGGCACCATATTACCATTCCCGAGGATGAGCGGCAGCGGGCCTTACTGGCGGTGGAGCGCATGCTGGCTGTGCCCCGGGATTAATATTACGTTGCCATCAAAGAAATAATTATGCAGGTGGCGCCGGCGTTTCTTTTCTCCAGGCCCAGAAGGTTCAAGTCAACCCTAATCTGCCTTACGTCAATCCAAGCCCTATCAAATATTTCTCAATTATATTGATTGGTTATGTATAATCGGCAGCAATTTTCCTCCCATCCTGGTAATATTTCTCCTCCCCCAGTCAGCCCCGCCGCAAGTTGGCCTGCTTTTTGCTTCTTTGACTGAACAAATAACTCAACACCTAAACTTATAAAGCTTTTTATCCGACTATTATCATAGTCAGTTTCACATGAACCAGCCTGCAATGTAACGCATTGATAACCTTATTTTTTTACAATCGAAAACGGTATTAAAAACTATGGAACCCCAAAAGGCTCTTTACGACATCCGGCGCTCTCTTCACGAATTGGCCCAACCTCTGGCAGCGGTTACCGGAATTGTGGATCTGATGCTTCTTGAACAAGAGGGAGATTCGCCCCTTTATGAGGATATCCATATAATTAATGAAAGGTTGGAAAAAATTCTGGAAATTGTGGCCCACCTTCAGGCCATAACCCGGGCTGTAACCAAGTAGCAGCCGTTTGGCCACAACTCTCGCCGGCGCCTCAATAGTCCAGGGACGTGTAAAGATCATGATAGGGGCCGTTACCGAGGCTGTCCCAATGGTAGGTAATTTAATCTCATAACAACCAGGAATCCCTTTCCTTTCTCCTTTCCTTCTTGGCCAGGGGCGGCTCATGCCGCCCCTGAGTATTATAAGAAACAGGGGGTCACCTCTAGACTTCCCCTGGAAAAATAAAATCCGGCAAGCGCTCCCAATGGTCTTTCCTTTTACTTCCCCTTCCAGTAATACCTCTAAATAAACCTCAGGCAAAATGAAGCCGCGAGGCTTTAGCCTCTCTCCGGCACAGGCTGGAACCTCTGTGCGAGCAAGGAAAAATTTCCAACTGACCAGAAACTGCCCCCTAGAAATGATTTTTGCAACAGGTTAAGATAAAAGAAAATCCCGAAAGAGAGCGTCCCTCCCTTGGCGGCATGGATTCAACCTTGACGGCCCTAACCCAAAGGCCATATCATAATTTAGAAAATAGTCTCATGCCAGGCTATGCTTGAAGTTCGGCCGGAAAGAGAAATGGATGCGCCTGGATATGGGAAATTTTTGCCGTAACTTGGGAAAAGGATTATGGCACCAACAAGCCGAAACCCAGGCAAACCGGCGCAGCCGATATGAGAACATGCAAGTCCTCTGCGAAATTTTGAAGAACAGACGTCCTCATTTTCTGCAGCCACGGGCGCCTGCTCGGCAATAATGGTGGAATATCATGGCGCAGAAGGAAGCTCCCCGGGAAATTCTGGACCAGGTGCAGGCTCTCCGGGATCAGATCCATTACCATAATTACCGCTATCACGTCCTGGATGACCCGGTGATTTCCGATGCGGACTTCGACCGGCTCATGGGGGAGCTCTCCCGGCTTGAAGCGGCGTATCCCGGGCTGATAACTCCCGATTCCCCTACCCAGCGGGTGGGGGCCGCACCCCTGGATAAATTCGAGACAGTCCCCCACCGCCTCCCCATGCTCTCCCTGGAAAACGCCTTTACCGAGGCCGAAGCCCGGGAGTTCGAGGAGCGTCTCCGGCGCTTTTTGCGCACCACGGAGGATTTCGAGTATGTGGTGGAGCCCAAAATGGACGGGGTGGCGGTGGAGCTGGTCTACGAACGGGACCGTCTCCAAGTAGGTTCCACCCGGGGTGACGGCTACCGGGGAGAAAATGTCACCCAGAATTTAAAGACCATCCACACCATCCCCTTGATGCTTTTGTCTCAGGAACTCCCCCTTCCCGACCTCCTGGAGGTGCGGGGTGAGGTTTACATGGACCTGGGGGAATTCAAAAAACTTAACGAAGAGCGCCTGGCCAGAGGAGAGCCCCCCTTCGCCAACCCGAGAAACGCCGCGGCCGGGTCCCTGCGCCAGCTTGACCCCGCCGTCACCGCCGGCCGCCCCCTCAAGATCTTCTGTTATGGCGTCGGCCAGGTGAGCCGGTCTTTTCAGAGCCACGGGGAGGTGCTCGCCGCTCTGAAGGCCTGGGGCCTGCGCGTTAATCCCCTCATCGAACGCCGGCGGGGGATCGACGCAGCCATCCAGTACCACCACGACCTGGAACAACAGCGCCACGGTCTGTCTTACGAAATTGACGGGGTGGTCATCAAGGTGAATGATCTCACCCTCCAGGAGCGCCTGGGCACCAAAACCCGCAGCCCCCGCTGGGCCCTGGCTTACAAGTTCGCCGCCACCCAGGCCACCACCACTATTGAAAAAATTGAGTTTAATGTCGGCCGCACGGGAGCAATTACACCCACCGCATTATTAAAAGATGTTGAAGTTGGCGGAGTGACCGTGCGGCGCGCCACCCTTCACAATGAGGATGAAGCAAAACGCAAAGACGTGCGGGTGGGCGACACGGTCCTTATCCAGCGGGCCGGCGATGTCATCCCCGAGGTGGTCAAGGTTATCCTGGAGGAGCGCCCCCTCGACGCCCAACCCTTTCAGATGCCCACGACCTGCCCGGTGTGCGGCACAGATCTGGTGCGGCCGGCGGGAGAAGCGGTGACCCGCTGTTCCAACCCCGACTGCCAGGGGGCCTTGCGCCGGGGCATCCTGCACTTTGCCAGCAAAACCGCCATGAACATAGACGGCCTGGGGGAAAAAATCATTGATCAGCTCATGGATCAGGGATTAGTGAGGGAAATCCCCGATCTTTACCGCCTCACCGAAGCCGACTTGGCCCCCTTGGAGCGCTTTGCCGAAAAATCCGCCGCCAATCTGGTGGCCGCCATCCAGGGAAGCAAAACCGCGTCCCTGGCCCGTTTTATTTATGCCCTGGGCATCCGCTTCGTGGGGGAGGCTACGGCCCAGCTTCTATCCCAACATTTTCATACCCTGGAAAACCTGGAGGCGGCCAGCCTGGAGGACCTTCTCCAGGTGGAGGGAGTGGGTCCTCAGGTGGCTGGCAGCATCCGGGAGTTTTTTAAAAACCCCGGGAACCTGGAAATGTTGTCAAACCTGACGGCACTGGGGGTTGCACCTCAACCACCTGAGGCGCCCCCCCAAACTGCCCTGGCCGGGAAAACCTTTGTGTTCACCGGCGGCTTAAGCCGCTTTTCCCGGGAGGAGGCCAAGACCCAGGTCGCGGCCCGGGGGGGGAAGGTGAGCTCTTCGGTCTCCGCCAAGACGGATTACGTGGTGGCGGGGGCCGACCCGGGCAGCAAGTATGCCAAGGCCCGGGACCTGGGAGTGACCATTCTGGACGAAGGTGAGTTTGAGGAATTGTTACAGAAGAATTGAGGGAGGGCCGGGGGATCGGCAGTTTTGCATTTCCAGCCAACTGCCCCATCATTTTTTCCATCGGGAGCACAGTTATCTTACCTGGGCAACACAGGCTGGGAGCCCATAGGCGTTAACATTAAAGGTCTGTCATTCTGAGCGCAGCGAAGAATCTCTTAGCTTTCCCATTATAAACGAGATTCTTCACCCCGCTTGCGCTCCGTTCAGAATGACACAAATTGCTTGAGTTAGCGCTCTTAGGCTGAAAGCCTGTGCTCCAGGGTTAGTTCAGCGGCTTACTGGTAGCACGGGCATCCTGCCCGTGCCTGGACGAGCTGGAAGCCCGTCCTGCCTTCCTATGTGCGGGGATAAGGGAAAAGGCAGGGGTTCAGCAGCACGGACTTCCAGCGTGCGGGACCCCTCCCGGTCCGCAAAAACCTTACCCTAAGGAGTGATCCATGGCGAACTTGGCGCGGGCCCAAGTCCTCATCAGCGGGCGGGTGCAGGGGGTTTTTTACCGGGCTCACACCAGGGACCAGGCCCTGGCCCGGGGCCTTACCGGCTGGGTGCGCAACCTCCCGGACGGGAGAGTGTCTGCGGTCTTTGAAGGGGACCGGGAAAAAATCGAGAGCATGCTGGCCTGGTGCCGGAGAGGACCCCAATACGCCGCGGTGGATGAAGTCCTCACCGACTGGCAACCCTACCTGGGAGAATTTCAGGGCTTCAGCATCACCTATTGAGCGCCCTGAAAAGCTTATGTAGGGGGCAACGCCCACCAATTATTTTGGCGGGCAGTGCCCGCCCTACATTTACTCTACCAACGCCTATAGGCCCACCCCATATCATGGGAGCACAGGCGTCCCGCCGGCGTCCCGTCTGTGGCACAGGCAAGATGCCTGTGCTCCCGGAGAGAAGAGGGGGGGACCGGGAGGACGGGCTTCCAGCCCGTCCAGTCACAGGTTGACAACCAGTGCCACCAAGTCTTTTCATGGTTTTAAAAGAGCCCAAGGGCCCATGAACACCTGTCCTGAAAGTTTCTCAAGGGTGGCACAGGCTTTCCAGCCTGTGGGGATAATCGAGGCGGGCACGGAGGCCCGCCCTACCGACCTTTTCATTGTTTGCGGGTGGGCCAAAAGCCCATGAGGAACTGTTAAAAAAAGTGTAAAAAATAGGTTGGGCACTGCCCACCGAGATGGCGGGCGGGACAGCTTTCTGCCGGCTTTAAACCCAGAACCTTAATCCTTTTGGCGATAGGGGGAGTTAGTTATGGCGGCAACAGACGTTTTTGAGGAAGCAATATGGCGCCCCTCGTACCGGGCTTTTTTCGTTTATTACGTGGCCATCGCAGTGGCGGTGTTCGGTCCCCTCATCAATCCCCAGGTGGGCTTGTACCCCTATGTGGGGTTGTTGGTTGGGCTCATGGTGTTGGCGGCGTTTATCTTGGGGAAATTCGGCCAGGAATATAGGGCAACGGCCAGAGGGCTCAAGCGGGTGGGTTTTTGGCCAGCCAAGGAAACAGAAATCCCCTGGCCGGAGGTGGGGGAGATTTTTATACAGCGGGGCCTCACCCAGACCCTTCTCAATACCGGCAATGTGGTGGTCCGGGATAAACAAGGCGCGCCCCGTCTCTGTTGGGAGCGCCTGGCCGACCCCCAGGGGGTCAAGGCGGCCCTGGAGGCCAGGAGAGGATTATCTTCGGAGGGAGCCAAAGGCCAGACGGGGTGATGCGGGGGCTGGCGGTGGAGTGAGCCAGGGGCCGCAGGGCCCTTACAGGTTGCCATGGGCTGACTATGCCTGGGCACGGCAAGCCGCGCCCCTTCATCAGCATCTTTGACAACCACCGGTTTTCTTAACTGAATGAAAATTATAAATGTATCAATCAAACCAGAGAAACTAAAAACCGGAAACGCCTTTACTTTACCTGGGGCTCTTCCGGCGGCAGGGTGTCCTGGCGCTTTTTGGCCCTCAAGACACACGCGAGCCAGCCGGCAAGAAAGCCCAGGAGTAAAAAGCCCAGAATAATGACGGGCTGGGGCAGAGGTAAAAACTTAAATCCCAGGAAATGAATGGGCGGGTTCGGATAATACCAATTCTGCACTGCGAAAACCGCCAGCAGGGCGCCAACGACCAGCAGCCAAAGGGCCTTGAACTTAGACATAATTCCCTCGGATGGCTAATCTTTCAGGTGCCGTTTGACGGCATTTTTCAAATCATCCAGGTCAGAGGACTTGACCAGGTAATCATCTGAGGCCCAGGTGGCGAAATCTTGTTTATATTCGCCATACGCGGTGCTCAGCAATACCGGCAATTCGGGCTTGCGCTCCTTAATTTGACGCAAGGCCTCGATACCATCCATTTCCGGCATCTTGATGTCGAGGATCACCAGGTCCAGAGGGGTTTTCTCAATAATCTCAAGGGCTTCCCGGCCATTGGCGGCCGTATACACTTCGTAACCCTCTTCTTTGAGTTCTTCACTGTACAGGAGGCGAATGGCCATTTCGTCGTCCGCCACCAGGATCTTTTTCATTATCGTCCTCCTGAAGATACGTTCAAAGCACTGGCCAAAGCAGTGCCATGGCCGGTGTCTTTCACCAGGCAATATTTGGCAATGGGCAGGGTGACTATGAAGGTCACGCCCCGGCCCAATTCGTTCCTCACTTCGATATGCCCATAATGACGAGCGATGATCCGCTGGGCGATGGACAGCCCCAGTCCTGTGCCGTAGTCCTTGGTGGAGAAAAACGGGTTGAAAATGTTATGCAGCACATCCAGGGGAATGCCGCCCCCGGTGTCGCTTACCGCCGCCGCGGCGTACAGTCCGTCTTCCCGTTCCTGGGTGTAGGTGCGGATATTAAGAGTGCCGCCCTTGTCCTGCATAGCTTGACGGGCATTTTGAAAGAGATTGTAAAAAACCTGCTTGATTTGACGGTCGTCGCAGTGGATGCGGGGGATGGGCTGGAGCTCTTTTACCACCTTGATGCTGCTGGCCTCCAGATTCCGTTGGATGAGAGGCAGGGTGTCCTCGATGAGTTGATCGAGGTTATGGTCCCCGAAGTAGCTCAAATTTTCCCCGGTGAAATCAAGAATTTCTCTTAACAGCTTTTCCAGCCGGGAGACTTCCTCCTGGATGACTTCCACATATCCCCGCAAGGGAGAATTTTTTTCCACCAGTTTGGCAATGCGGCGGGCAAAACCGCCAATGGAGACCAGAGGGTTTCTGATCTCGTGGGCCATGCCCGAGGCCAGGCTGGAGAGGGCGGCCAAACGGTCGGATTCCAGCATGCGTTCCCGAATCAGCATCAGTTCCCGGTTGTTGGCCTCGATGGTGGAGTAGAGATGGGCATTCTCCAGCATAAGGGCGGCCTGGGTAGCCAGCATTTGCAGGGCGTGGAGCGGTTCCGGCTCCAGGGGCCGCCCGGAGGCCTGGTTGTCCACCATGATAACCCCGGAGGCCCGGTCTTTGACCACCAGGGGAACCACGAAATATTCCTGAGCATCGAAACTTTGCTGCCAGGAGGCCGCCTTGCCGGTTTGGGGTTGGGCGGGGTGCTGGTGGACGGGGCGCAGGCGCAACACCGCCTGGGCCATGGCTCCCAGTCCCGGGCTGATGGGGACCTGCCAGTCGGACACCGGGATTTCTTGAGCCAGAGGCATAAAAAGGGCCTCTCTCAGAGGCACCTCCGGCGCGTTGGGCGGCCGTTGAGCCCCTTTCCGCCCCCGGATGGTCTGGGAGGCCTCGTCCACCTCGAGTAGCTGCACGCGGTCGAAGCCCAGGCCGGCGGGCTGGATGAGTCCCTGGAGGATAATGTCCAGCAGGCGCTCTTCCTGGACGGTGGTAAGCATGGCCTGGGAGACTTCCTGCAGCGCGGTGAGGTTGCGCACCATGCGTTCGTTGCGTTCTGCCAGGGTCTCCAATTGCTGGTAGGTAAGGGCGTTTTCCAGGGCGTTGACGATGAGCCCGGCCATGGTGAACATCAATTGGCGGTTTTCCGGGTCAAAAGCCTGGTGATTGCCTCCCGGAGCAATCTTGTCGAAAACGCACAGAGTGCCGTGAAGTTGTCCCTTAAAGGTGAGGGGCACGCCCAAATGGTAATGGACCTTGCCCTGGGCGTCGCTGGTTTGCCCCTGGAGAAAAGGCATATCCGTGGCGGAGCGCGTATCTTCGTTGGCCCCAGGGATGGGAGGACAGATCTTGGCGACCGGCACCAGCCCGTATTGGGAAGAGACCCGGGTCTCCCCGGTTTGCCGGTCCATGATATGGAGGGTGGCGCCTCGGGCGTTGATGACTTTGGCCGTGGTGGACACCACCCTTTGCAGGAGATCGTCCAGTTCCACGGTGGCTGAGAGGGCCTTGCCCACCTCAAAAAGCACTGAAAGTTCGGCGATGCGCTTTTTGGCCTCTTCCTGAACCAATCCCTGGCGCAGGGTGCCCGCCAGCATCAGGCTGGTGAGATGCACCGCCTGGCGCTCCATGGGGGTAAAAGCGCGCAGATGCGCGTCGATGAGGAGCACCACTCCATACAAAAAATTATCGTCAGCCACCGGGAAGGCGGCCAGGGTATGGAAATTCGGTTGAATCTTATCAAGAAGGGCATTGTCGGCCAGCACCCCTTCCTGGTCCCTGTGGACCACCTGGGGCTTGCGGGTTTTGGCGGCCGCACCCACCACCCCCTGGCCGGTGTGATACTCCAGGCGAAGTTGAGGCGGCAACGGCCCCCGGCTGCTCAATTGGAGATTTAACGTTTCCTTGCCCTTGTCTAGGCCGAAATAGAGGGCTTGGTCCACTTTTAGGAAGCGGGCCAACAGATGCACCATATTGCTCAGGCGCTCCCCAAAACTCACCGTGGAGGTGAGGAGCTCCACCATTTGAGACAGAAAGGCTAATCGCTCAGAAGACATGGAACATCAGTTTCCCAGGGCCTGCCGGCGCTTCTCCCGGGCCTTTTCATATAAAGCCACATACCGGGGAGCCACTTGGTCCCAGGAAAAGTCCACGGCCATGTTCCGGCGCATCAGGGCTTGCCAGGCGGCCTGATCCTGATAGAGGGCCAGGGCTTCCTGCACGGCTCCCAGGAAGGCTTCTTGGGTGTAGTCGGTAAATTTGAACCCGTTGCCGGTACCGGTGGCAGGGTCATAGGGCGCAATGGTTTCGTCCAGCCCGCCGGTGGCCCGGACCACCGGCACCGTGCCGTAGCGCAGGCAGTAAAGCTGATCCAGGCCGCAGGGCTCATAGCGGGAAGGCATGAGATACATATCCGCCCCGGCAATGATCTGGTGGGCCAGTTCATCCGTAAACCCGATGGAAATGCCGATTTTTCCGGGATAGCGGGCGCTGATCTCCTGGAGGTGGTATTGATGCCGCTCTTCCCCGGTGCCCTGGAGAACAAACCCCACCTTCAGGGCCATGAGCTCATCCAGGATGCCCGCCACCAGGTCGATGCCCTTGCGCTCATACAGGCGGGTGGTCATGCCCAGGAGGGGAAGCTGGGCCAGGGATTTATCCAGGTTGAAGTGTTTGAGCAGGGCCTCCTTGCAGGCCTTTTTCCCTTCCAGGTTGCTGGGGCCGTAGGGGCTGGCCAGAAAGGTGTCCCGGGAAGGATCCCACCGCTGGTAATCCACGCCCTCCACCACCCCGAAGAGGTCTCCGGCCCGTTCCTGGAAGACCCCTTCAAGACCGAAGCCGTACTCCGGGGAAAGGATCTCTTCCCGATAGCGGTTGCTAACCGTGTTGATGATGTCGGCAAAAACCAGGCCGCCTTTCATCAGGTTGATCCGGCCGTAAAATTCCAGGGCCTTGGGGGAGAGCAGCTCCCACCCCAAGCCGGTGAGGGGGAAGTCATAGGAAGAAAAAAGGCCCTGGTAGCCCACATTGTGCACGGTATACACCACCGGCAGGTTATACAGCCGGGGGCGGTCCCGAAACAGGGTTCGCAGATACACCGGCACCAGGCCGGTGTGCCACTCCTGGCAGTGACAGACATCCAGGTCCAGCTCCAAAGCTTCGACCATTTCAGCCACGGCCCGGCTGAAAAAGATAAAGCGCTCGGCGTTGTCTTCAAAATCCCCGTAAGCCGTGCCATAAAGGCCGTCGCGGTTAAAAAGGGAGTCCTGGCCGATGAAATAAAAGGTCAGGCCGGGGCTTAATTCCGCCTGGTAAATATCAGCCTGAAGATTCTTGAACGACAAGGGAATGGACAGGGTCCTTCCAGTGGGGAGGATGGTGCGCCGCCCCTCCAGGACCTGGCGGTACAGGGGCATGACCACCGTGACCTGGTGGCCCAACCGCGACAGGGAGCAGGCCAGGGCGGACACGACTTCCGCCAGTCCACCGGTCCGGGCATAGGGATTAGCTTCCGGGGTGGCAATCAGGATGCGCATGGTGTCCTCTCGCGTTATTCCAACTCCACATCTCGCAAGAATTGGGCGGCATCCTCAGGCGGGGTGGGGTTGATGTAGAACCCTGAGCCCCACTCGAAGCCGGCCATCAGAGTGAGTTTGGGCATGATTTCAAAATGCCAGTGATAATACTGCAACTCGGGTTCCCGGATGGGGGCGATGTGGAGGATAAAGTTATAAGGTGCCTTTCCCAAAGACTTTTCCAGACGCCGCAAGGTTTCGGAAAAGATCTCCGCCAACAGGCGCACGGACCCTTCGGGCAGGTGGATATAGGAGGAATAGTGCATTTTGGGGAGGATCCAGACCTCAAAGGGGGAGCGGGGCGCAAAGGGGCAGATGGCCACAAAATCCTGGTTTTCCAGGACTACCCGCACCTTTTGCTGGAGCTCCTGGCGGATCATATCGCAAAAAACGCAGCGTTCCTTCCAGTTGTAATAAAATTTGCCGCCGTTCAGTTCCTCCATCACCAGTTCCGGCACAATGGGGAGCCCGATGAGCTGGCTGTGGCTGTGCTCTAAAGAGGCGCCCGCGGCCCGGCCCATGTTCTTGAAAATGAGCACATACTTGAAGCGGGGGTCCTCGGCCAGGATTTTGATGCGCTCCCGGTAGGCGTTCAGCACCCCCACAAAGCCGTCGATGGAGATGGTGGCGAGGTTAGTGGCATGGTCGGGATTCTCGATAATGACTTCGTGGGTGCCGATGCCCCCCATTTTGTCGAACATGCCCTCGCCTTCGCGCTGCAAATCCCCCTCTGGAATCAGGGCAGGAAATTTGTTGTGCACCACCCTGAGGCTCCAGCCCGGAGTATTGGGCTTGGTGTCCGGTTCGCGGTAGGCAAAAATTTCTGGAGGAGTGGTGTGCTCATTGCCGGGGCAAAAAGGGCAAAACCCCCCTTTAACCACTTCTTCCTCGATGACAAAATCATGGGGCCGTTTGCCCCGTTCGGTAGCGATGATTACCCAGCGGCCGATAATAGGGTCTTTGCGTAACTCCGGCATCCGGGTCTCCTTAAGGTCTTGAGTAAGCCGGCGAGAAGTCCTCGCTGCTGGGAAGCGGGCGGGGCCGCCTGGCTTTCCACAGTATACTTATTTGGGGTAATTATACCAGGATTTTTCCAGACTTGGGGTGAAAAGCGCCGCCGGGATTTCCGTTAAAAATGTTTATCGACCTAAACAGCTACTTTAATTAATCGAAAAGTTAATGAACCGGCGTCCCCGCCCGCCGAATACCGCCGGGGCGGCTATTTCTGTCTGAAACCGATTTTTCCTGCTGTTGATGGTAGCACGGGCCTCCTGCCCGTGACAGGACGGGCTTAAAGCCCGTCCTGCCCTCCCGCCCCCCCACGTCTCTCCGGGAGCACAGGCATCTTGCCTGTGCCACAGGCGGGACGCCTGTGCTCCCGAGATATGGCTTAAAGCCCGTCCTGCCGGTCCTAGGTGCACAGTGCGCACCCCACACCTTCTTTGAACATTGAATCTATTTCCGAAAAAAATACAGGATCAGACTCAGCACCACGCTTATTAAAATACTGGTGGCCAGGGGAAAATAAAAGGTGAAGCGGTCGCTCTTGTAGGTGAAATCTCCGGGGAGCTTGCCCAGCCAGGGAATCTTGGGCGCCGCCAACAGAACAACGCCCACCAGGGCCATGATGACCCCAAGAAGAATCAACATTTTTCCCAGATCAGACATGCCTTCTTTCCTTTCTCGAGTTAGTAGCGGGAATAGGTAATGGTATCTTTTTCGAATTCCACGCTGACTTCCTCAGTGAGAGAGGGTCGAATTTTGGGAAGGATTTCAAAGATGGTGTCCGTGGTAACGCGATAATCCTGCCTGGTAAGCAGTTCCTGTTCAAAGGCGAACTGGGCCACTTGCTGGAAGAGATATTCGATATCCGCGGGGGTAAAGCGCACCGACATCTTGACGATCCGATCCAGGTCAATTTTGCCGGTATTGAGCCTGGAGAGAAAGTGTTTCAAGATAGTGGTTCTTTCATTTTCATCTAATCCCCCCACGGGAATGATGCAATCAAATCTGCCCGGACGGAGCAGGGCGGCGTCCAGTTGTCGGATGTAATTGGTGGCACAAATCAGGAGGATATGGTTTTCCTGGCTTTTAAGCAAGGGAACCTGTTTAAGAAATTCATTAGTGATGGACTTGTCCACCCTGCTGGCCTCGTCACGATTGCCCGCGAGCTCTTCGAATTCATCGATAAAAATGATGGCCTTATCAAGGGAGCGAGCCTTTTCCATGACCTGGCGCAGGTTGGCTCCCACCTTGTCGATACCGTCAACCATAAGCATGCTGGGAGCAATTTCAATGAACCACCAGGAAAGGGCCCCGGCGGTGGCTTTGGCAAAATGAGTTTTGCCGGTGCCGGGAGGTCCGAAAAAGATGATGGCTTTGGGAGGAACCACCCCATGCTTTTTGGACAGATTTTCCTGGGTTAACGGCAAAATGATTCTTTTTTGCACAATCTGCTTGGGTGGCTGCGAATCTGCAATGGTGTCCCAGATTTCTTTGCTGATGGTCTGAGCCCCCATCTCCTTTAAAAGGTCCTGTTGCTGATAGGCCGTGTATTCCTTCAGGGCTTGCTCCATATTTTCCAGAAAGTCGATACACGCAACCCTCAGGCCCACATCGCGGCCGAGTTTTTCCGACATGAGCCATTTATGCTGCAAAATCCTTGGCCAGATCTCCTCGACCGTCTCCGTCTCTAATCTGGCCCCGCTGCACTCGAAAATTTTTGCGGCACAAACTTCGGGTGTTAAAAGATCCGCTATTTCTTTGTTCATGAATTAAAGGCCTCGTCACTTTGCACTGACCCCCCACAAGATTCCTCGCTTAAGTCCTTGGACCATCTTAACAAACAAAGAATCGGGAATCTCTCTGGGGCCAGGGTTTGCAGGAATTGGCTGGGGATATGCTTGGGTGCTGGTTAATTATCCAAGATTGCTCTTGAGGGCGTCAAGTTTTAATTTGGATAGAGACGGCTGCCTCGGCCCTGGACCTGCGAGGGTTGTCAGGCCCAAGGTTCTTGGATACTATTAATAACATGATAATTTTTCCGGCTATTGACATCCGGGGCGGCCGCTGCGTCCGCCTGGTCCAGGGGCGGGCCGACCAGGAGACGGTCTACGGCCACGACCCTGCAGCCATGGGACAACGGTGGCAGGCCGAGGGTGCTGCCTGGCTGCACGTGGTGGACCTGGACGGGGCCTTCGGCGCCAGGCCCAAAAACCTCGAGGTTATCCGGCGTCTGCGAAAAAATGTGGCCATCCCCATCCAGCTTGGCGGCGGCATCCGCAGTCTTGACACCATGGCCGCCTATATCGACGAGGGCATCGACCGCCTCATTTTAGGGACAGTCATCCTCAAGGACCCTGACCTGGTATCTAAGGCCTTAACCGCCTATCCCGGCCGCATCGCCCTGGGTCTGGACGCCAAAAACGGCCTTCTGGCCGTGGAGGGCTGGACGGAAACCACCTCCCGCACCGCGGCCGAGGTGGCCCGGGAACTGGCGCCCCTCAACCCCGCCGCCATTATCTACACCGATATCAGCCGGGACGGGGTCAAGCGGGGAGTGAACCTGGAGGCCACCCGGGCCCTGGCCCAGGCCGTGGACACCCCGGTTATCGCCTCAGGCGGCGTGAGCTCCCTGGACGATATCAAGGCTCTCCTGCCCCTGGAACCCCTTGGGGTTATCGGGGTCATCACCGGCAAAGCCCTTTACGACGGCAATCTCGACCTCAAAGAAGCCATCCGGGTGGCACAGGGAAATTGAAAATTAATTGAACTTGAGGGGCGGGCCGGGGGAGCGGTGGCTCCCCCGCCCTCCCCTCAAACTCCCCTCCCAACCCCCTCTAAGGGGTTGGG
>JBAQHL010000654.1:0-11016 GCA_049288295.1 Desulfobaccales bacterium | reverse complement strand
GCTTAGGGGCCTGAGGGGTGGCGGGGGAGGGCTGGCGGCTTTTTCCTGAGCCGTGGCCGCCGGCGGCGGGGAGGGTGGGGGAGAGGCCTTTTTCTCTGGGGCGACAGGGGCTTTTCCCCGGGGAGTTGGTTTTTCGCCTGCTACCGCTGAAACCCGGGGGGGAGAACTCCCTGTTGCCGAGGCCCCCTTCGATTTCTTTGAGGAAGGAGGGGCAGCCTCAGCCTCAACACCCAGGGCATCCACCACTTTCCGGGCCTCGGCCAGGATTCTCCCAACCTTATCGGGGTCCGCCGCCGGCTTTTGAGGCTGCTTGCCTCTTGGGGGGGAGTTTGCCATGTTCAGTCCTCTCCGAAGAATTCTTAGGTAATCCAAAGAGTTCCAGAAGTTCCTGGGATAGGTCCAGGAAAGCCTTGGCCCCGCTGGCCTCGAGTTTAAACTGAAAAATGGTCTGGCCCCTGGATTCCGCCTGCTCAAACGCGGTGTTCACGGGAATGGTGGTTCGGAACAACTGGTCCTCCCGGAAGGCGCCGGCGATTTCCTGGGCGATATTCCGGCTGATGGCGGTGCGGCGGTCCATCTGATTAATTAGCAGTCTCAGAAAGCGCAGGTCCGGATTGGCCCCGCCCCTCACCTCACTGATGAGGCGCACCGCTTTGAGGAGGCCCTCCACACTAAAGGCGCTGCCGGCCTTGAGGGGCAGGATCACCCCGTCCGCGGCATAAAGGGAGGAGAGCACGAAGGTCCCCATGTTGGGGGGATTGTCGATCAGGGTGAAGGTGAAATTTCGCCTGGCAAAATCCCGCAGCTTTTGGCGGAGCCTGAAATAACCGGCCGGGGCCGACAGGAGCAACTGGGGCTCCAGGGCAGCCGTTTCCGGGGTATTGGGAAGCAGGGTCACATTGGCCAGCCCAGTAGGCCGCAGGCATTTTTTCACCGTCACCCCGGGTTCATCATGGGCCAGAAGATCCCGCAGCGTGTTTTTTTGAGGGGTGTCCCCGGCCAGCAATAAAGAGGTGGTGTTGCATTGGCTGTCCATATCCACCACCAGCACCTGGTAACCCTGCCGGCCCAGGGCGTCGGCCAGGTTGCCGGTAATGGTGGTTTTTCCCACCCCTCCCTTGATGTTCATCACGGCAAGGATGCGTCCCATAGGTCCCTCTCGGCGGCGCCATCAACACCAAATATTTGGATAACTTTACCTTACTTTTGACCTTATGCACAAGCCATAGTTAAGGTTTTTTCAAGGCCATATGGTTTAAGGGAGGCTTGCCGGCTTCCCTGGTCCTTCCTTGCCCCCCTCCCCCCTTTTGGTATAAGATGAACCTGTCCTCTGTCAAAATTCCTTAAAATAGTGGCTGGCCACCAAGTCGTCTTTGCAACCCCCCACGTAGGGGTGACGCCTGCTTCGCCCCCGCAACAAATTTTCATCTACGGGGGTGGCCCAAATCGTGGCCTGATGGTTAAGCTGGTTAATAATGCCGTATTAAAGGTTTCCAGGAGCGAGAGGAAAACATGGCGCCTTCGGAATTTGTCCATCTGCATGTGCATACGGCCTACAGTCTTCTGGATGGGGCCATCCGTCTGCCGGATTTGGTGGACCGGGTCAAGGAACTGGAGATGGATGCCGTGGCCATCACTGACCATGGCGTCCTGTTTGGGGTCCTGGATTTTTATGAGAAAGTCAGGAAGGCGGGCATCAAACCCCTGTTGGGCTGTGAACTGTATGTGGCTCCGGGCAGCCGCCATGACCGCAAGAGCAAGGGGGACCATAATCACCTGGTGGTCCTGGCCATGGACCAGGTGGGCTATCAAAACCTCGTCCGGCTGGTGACCCTGTCCCACCTGGAGGGTTTTTATTACAAGCCCCGGGTGGATAAGGAACTGCTTCAGGAACTGAACGCCGGCCTCATTGCCCTGTCTTCCTGCCTTCACGGCGAAGTGGCCCAAAACCTCCTGGCCGACGACCCGAAAAGGGCCGAGGCCGCAGCCCGGGAATATGCCGAAATTTTTCCCGGCCGCTTCTACCTTGAGGCCCAGGCCAACGACCTCCCGGAGCAGTTCAAGGTGAACGAAGCCCTGCTGGAGTTGGCCCCCCGTTGGGGCCTGCCCCTGGTGGCCACCAACGACTGCCATTACCTGAAACCCGAAGATGCCCGGGCCCATGACGTGCTCTTGTGCATCCAGACCGGCAAGACGGTCAACACCTCGGGGCGCATGAAGTTCCACACCGACCAGCTCTATTTTAAAACGCCGGAGGAAATGGCCCGGGTGTTTCCCTATCCGGAATTGCTGGCCCGGACCCGGGAAATCGCCGACCGCTGCGACGTCACCCTGGATCTGGGCACGTACCACTTCCCGGTCTTTCCCGAAGCCGCCGGAGAGTCCATGGAGGAGTTGCTGGTGCGCAGAGCCCGGGAGGGGCTGGCCCGGAGGCTTGCCGCCCAGAAGACCTCCTCCCGTCCCGAGGCGGATTACCGGGAGCGCCTGGAATACGAACTGCAGGCCTTAAGACAGATGGGCTTTGCCGGCTATTTCCTGGTGGTGGCCGACATCATTCAATATGCCAGGAAAAAACACATCCCCGTGGGACCCGGCCGGGGTTCGGCGGCCGGCAGTCTGGTGGCTTACGCGCTCGGCATCACCGACCTCGACCCCCTGGCCTACGGCCTCATTTTTGAGCGCTTCCTCAACCCGGAGCGCCTGAGCCCCCCTGATATTGACATGGACTTTTGCTTTGAGCGCCGGGGGGAGATCATCCACTACGTGACCAAAACCTACGGCTGGGAGAACGTGGCCCAAATCACCACTTTCGGCAGCATGAAGACCCGCCAGGTGATCCGGGACGTGGGCCGGGCCCTGGAAGTGCCTTATGCCGACGTGGACAAGATTGCCAAGCTGGTGCCGGAGCAGCTGAAAATTACCGTGATCAAGGCCCTGGAGCAGGAGCCGCGCCTCAGGGAATTACGGGACACAAGTCCCGTGGTGCAAGACATCCTCACCGTGGCCCAGGCCCTGGAGGGCCTGCCCCGTCACGCCTCCACCCATGCCGCTGGCCTCGTCATCGCCGACCGCCCCATAGTGGAATATCTGCCTCTGTACAAGGGTTCCAAGGGGGAGCTGGTCACCCAGTTCGACATGAAGGGGGTGGAGCGGGTGGGCCTGGTCAAGTTTGACTTCCTGGGCCTAAGAACCCTCACCGTCATTGACCAGGCGGTGCGCTTCATCCGCCAGACTTACAACCCCGATTTTGACATCCATACCGTGCCCCTGGATGACCCGGAGACCTTTGACCTGCTCCAGGCCGGCAACACCGCCGGTGTCTTCCAGTTGGAAAGCGACGGCATGCGGGCCCTCATGGTGCGCCTCAAGCCCAACACCTTTGAGGACATCATCGCCCTGGTGGCCCTCTACCGCCCCGGCCCCATGGAAAGCGGCATGATTGACGACTATGTGGACTGCAAGCACGGGAAAAAAGAGGTTTCTTATTTCCTCCCCGAACTTGAACCTATTTTGCGGGAAACCTACGGGGTTATCCTCTACCAGGAGCAGGTCATGAAGATAGCCGCGGAGGTTTCAGGATTTTCCCTGGCGGAAGCTGACATTTTGCGCCGGGCCATGGGCAAAAAAATTCCCGAAGTCATGGCGGCCCAGGGGGAGCGCTTCGTTTCCGGGGCCGCGGCCCGGAGCATCCCTAAAGGCAAGGCCAAGAACCTGTTTAACCTCATTGAAAAGTTCGCCGGCTATGGCTTCAACAAGTCCCACAGCGCGGCCTACGCCTTGATCGCCTACCAGACTGCGTTTCTTAAAGCCCATTACCCGGCGGAGTTCCTGGCCGCGCTCCTAAACAGCGAAATCAACCAAACCACGTCCCTGGCCAAACACATCATGGATGCCCGGGATCAGGGCCTGGTCCTGTTGCCGCCCGACATCAATCTGAGCCAGCGGGATTTTGCCGTGGAGGAGGAAAAGGTGCGCTACGGCCTGGCCGGGGTGAAGCACGCCGGGGCCGGGGCCATCCAGGAGGTGATCGAGGCCCGCAAAGACGGCCGCTTCGGGACGTTCAGCGATTTTTTGGAAAGGGTCAATCTCACCAAAGTGAACCGCAAAGTCATAGAAGCCCTCATTCAAGCCGGCGCCTTCGACACCCTGGAAAGAAACCGGGCCCGCCTGCTGGCCGGATTGGACACGGGTTTGGATAAGGCTCAGCGGGCCAAGAGTCTCCAGGCCTTGAGGCAGATGTCCATGTTTCAGGCCCTGTCGGAGTCCGTCACTGACGACTGGCTCCCGGAAACCCCGGAGTGGGAGGAGTCGCAAAAGTTGGCCCGGGAAAAGGAGGCCCTGGGGGTTTATCTGAGCGGCCACCCCCTGGATTCCTATCGGCACATCTTGAAAAGCTGGGTAAAAGTGACCACCGCGGACCTGCCGGACACCCCCGATGGGGAAATCGTGGCCCTGGGGGTGGTGGTCACGGCTGCCAAAGAGAAAATGAGCAAAAAGGGGGGCCGGCTGGCTATTCTCACCGTGGAGGACCTCACCGGTTCCGTGGAAGTCCTGGTTTTCGGGGCTGTTTTAGAGAAAATGGCCCCCTGGCTCAGCCAGCCCAGCCTGCCCCTGTGGCTTAAAGGGGAGGTGGTTAAGGAGGAGCGGGGCCCCAAAATTGTGGCCCAGGAGGTGGCGCCCCTGGGGACTACGCTGCCCAGTGTCCCGTCCCGCCTGGATCTGCGCCTTCAGGCCGCCACCCTGACCAAAGAGCACCTGGTGAGGTTACGGGAAATTCTTGAGCGCCACCAGGGAACCGTGCCTGGGTATCTCCACTTTCTTAATACCCAGGAAAACGGCGTCCTGGCCCTGCCTGACACCCTGGCCCTGAATCCCTCGGAGGATTTGGTTTCTGAAGTAAATACGCTCTTCGGCTACCCGGTGTTGAATCTTTCCTAAAGAAAAATTTTCAGAGCAGTCGCTCATGAGCCGTGGGCTCTCTCAAAAACGTGAAAAGGCCGGTGGCACAGGTGTCCTCACCTGTGCCGGTCCTAACGGGTAGGGCGGCGTCCCTGCCCGCCATCAGCCAGTTGTGGCGGCCATGGGCCGCCCTATTAAGATTTTTCACCTCGTTCCCAAGTTGCACTTGGGAACGAACCTGCATGCCAAGCTCAGCTTGGCACAAACGGGCGTTCCCAAGCAAAGCTTGGGAACGAGAAGAACTCCCTCCCCCTTGATGGGGGAGGGCTGGGTGGGGGTGGTAACTTTCAGAGTTCAAATTAACGGAATCGGATTAAGCAGATTTCTCATTTGGGCCCGGGCATGGCAAGTTTTCCGACTTTCGGGGAAATTTTTAACCCGGCCCTGAGTTTTTTTTGGGCTTGCGCCGCAGCCTCCGGGGTCGGGAAGGGACCTGCCCAAACTTTGTAGTATTTCCCTTCCTTGCGAATGAACCCGGGAACCTTTTGCTTTTGGAGTTTCACCTGCAACCTCTGGGCCTGCTTGTAATGCTTGAACTTACCCACCAGCAGGCCATGCTCCTTCTTGGGCTCCGCCTTGGGGGCCGGGGCCACGGTTTTTTCTGCAGTGGGCGGCGGCTCCGGGGTGGGAACCGGGACTACCGGCGGCGGGGCCGCAGGTCCTGAGGCCGGCGGCGTTGGCTCCTGAAAGTTGGCAGGCTGCGAAGAAGCGGACGCCTCCGGCTTCTGAGGCGGTTCAGGAGCCGGACTGACCGATTCCTGGGATGATTCTGCGGGAGGTTTCGGCGAAAATTGCTTGAACAGGCCTTCTTTGGCCAGGAAAAAGTATAACAAAAATGAAGCCAGCCCTAATCCGCCCACAATTCCCAGAATGCCAAGGGTCTTTTTGCTCACTGGCGTCCTCCTGTGCTGGCGTGAGGCTGAGCCTCCCGGCCGCCTGCGGTCCTGGTTTCCCGCTGGAATGGAAAATTATTCACCAAAACAGACACTAGTGCCCTTTTTGTGCAAATGACTGGAATGTCATGGAAAGCCCCTCCTCCAGGGCCACTGTCGGGCGCCAGCCCAGTTTTTCAAAGGCCAGCATGGAGTTCAGGGCGCTGCGGCGCTGCTCTCCAGGCTTGGCCGGCCCATGCACGGGCCCCAGGGGTGATTGGGCGATTTCCTGGAGCTTCAGGTAAATCGTCAGGATATCGGTTTCCCGGCCGGTGCCGATGTTAAAGGCGCCGGCATGGGGGTAATTGAGGGCCGCCAGATTGGCCGCCACCACATCCCCCACAAAGACAAAGTCCCGGGTCTGCAGACCGTCGCCGTTGATAATGGGCTGTTGGCCGGCCAGGAATTTCTCAATAAAAATGGCCACCACCCCAGCCTCCCCCAGGCCGTTCTGGCGGGGACCGTAAACGTTGGCATAGCGCAGGCTGATGGTGGTAAGCCCGTATTCCCGCTGGAAATACCGGAGATAGTGTTCCACGGCCAGTTTGGCGATGCCGTAGGGGCTTTCGGGCCAGGGGGAATCGGTCTCATGGGCCGGGATGGGGGCCTCGTCCCCATAAATGGCCCCGCCGGTGGATGCGAAAATAATCCTTTTGACCCCGGCCTCCACGGAGGCCTGGAAAAGGTTCAAAGAACCTAAAATGTTCTCCCGGGCGTCGGTTACCGGGTCGGCCACCGAGAAGCGCACGTTCATCTGGGCGGCGTGATGCACCAGGGCCTCGGGCCGCCAGGAGCGGATAAGCTCAGCAGCCTGCGGTGCATTAATGTCATATGGGAAAAAATCGGCCTGGGCGGGAACATACTCCCGCCGGCCGGTGCTGAGATTGTCCACCACGGCCACCTCGTGGCCGGCGGCCACCAGGTTGTCAGCAACGTGAGACCCGATGAAGCCAGCCCCGCCAGTAACTAAAAATCGAGCCATCAACTTCCCCCGGAAATGCGGATTTTAAGACACGACGCCGCGTCTTTTCCATACTTTTCCTTTTACCATTTCCTGACTTTGATAGGTATCGAAAAAGGGCAAAATTCCCTCAGGCGGCTTTCTGTTTAGACTTCCTTTTCAACGCCTGGTTAAGTTACAGTTGTATGTGGCCTGGGTAACGGTTCCTGCCATGGGTGCCATGAACCCGGCTTCCACAAAGGAGGGTCTGATGCTCTTCGGGATGCGTCTAACGGGAATATTTCTCATTCTCATTATCCTGGGCGCCGGCGCGGCGTCTGCCGCTCCACCGGCAGCCCCGGAACTGACCTTGCCCCAACTGATTTCCATGGCCCTGAAGTTCAGTCCGGAAGTAAAGACCAGCCAGAGCGAGGTCGCCATAGCCGAAGCCCAGAGAGCCGAAGTTCGTGGCTACAAGTTTCCCCAATTTGACGCCATGGCCCTTGGCGGTCCGGCGCCTACGGCCGGAGAGCCTGAAATCCGGGGAAACAAAATCTTTTACCCTGACACCAAAAATGACGTCAATGGTTTGACCATCTTCGGTCGCCTGGAATTCGCCATGGTGCAGCCCCTCTACACCTTTGGCAAGATCGCCCACCGGGAGAAAGCCGCAGAAAAGTACACCAGGGTCAAACATGCCGAGGTGGACAACAAAAAGGGCGACGTGATCCTGCGGGTGGCCCAGGCCTATTATGGGTTGATTTTGGCCACCCAGGGGAAAGACGCGGTGAAGGAAGCCCGGGACTATCTGAACGACGCCCAGGAACGGGTCAGCCGGCTTTTGGCCCTCAAGTCCGCCAGCGTCAAGGATACTGATCCTTACCGCATCGCCTTGTATGAGGGGAGCCTGGAAAAATTTGCCGCTGAGGCCGAGGAAGGCTCAAAGGTCGCGTACCTGGCCCTGAAAGCCCTCATCGGCTACGGCTCCGGGCAGGAAATCCGGGTGCCCCTGGAACTCCCGGAACCAGCCCCGGCCCCGCAAAAACTTGACTATTATATCCAACAGGCCTTGGAGCTGAGACCCGAGTTCACCATGCTGAAGGAGGGCAAAGCAGCCCGGGAACTCCTGGTGAAGGCCGCCAAGGCCGACCAATATCCGGATCTCTTTATAGCACTCATCGGCTTGCTGGCCGGGTCTCCGGGACGCTACAGCAGTCCTGACCCCTTTCACCAGGACCTGACCAACTGGTTCAGCGCCGGTCCTGTTGTGGGCGTGAGGTGGCACTTTGATTTCGGCATCACCAAGGCCAAAATAGCCCAGGCCAAAGGCGAACTCGATAAGCTGCAAAATTTGGAGCGCACCGCCCTCATGGGCATCCCCGTGGAAGTGGCCCAGGCCTACGGCAAGGTCCAGGAATATTACCGGTCCTCCCAGGGGATGGCCAAGGCTTACGTCAACGCCCGGCGCTGGCTGGTGGCCGCGTTCAGCAACTTCGACATCGGCCTGGGCCAGATGGAGGACATCTTCAAGGCCTTTGAACGCTACGGCGTGGCCCGGGGGGAGTATCTCACCGCGCTCTATGAATATAATCTGGCGGTGGCTAAGCTTGAGAAGGCCACCGGGGCCTACCGGCTGGCCAAGGCTGATAATGCGCCCGTCAAAGGGCCTGTCAAAGAGAAATAGTGCTTGAAAGAGGGGGTCAGGGATTCCACAGCCTCGGGAGCCTGCGTGGTCGCCCCCTGCCCTCACTCACAAGCCCTCTCCTCCACATCCTTTAAATATGCGGGAGCACAGGCTTCCAGCCTGTGCAGGAACAGGCAGGATGCCTGTTCTCCCGGTCAAAGAGGCGGTAATGCCCTTGAAGTGGCGATATGTGGCCTTTCCCATGATTTTGCCCTGGCGGCCGGAGTTCTGGAGTCTGCCCCTGTTCTTTCCGAACCTGACCGTGGGGGTCCTGTGGCAGTGGCCCGCCGGCATGCCTTATGAGGGAAGGGCTCTCCCCCCGGACGCGGCCCCGGGGAGGCAGGATCTTCGGCACTATGCCCCGGGAGAACTGCAACAGTGGCAGGCCTTTGAGGAGTATAGCCGAGACCGGGAAGAGCTTGATGACATCGTGCGGGCCCTGAAAGGGGAACCGGCACAGCCTGCGTCTAAGGGGTTATGGCAGGACCGGCAGGCCCTGAACCTGGCCTGGCAACTGGAGGTGATGGAGGCGGACCAGGAGGCCCATCTGGCCAGGGTTGACCGGGGCAAGGATTGGCTGGGGGAAGCCCTGGCGCCGGAGACCTGGGAGGAGCCCACCGACTTCCAGACATTGCCGGGGGAAAAAGAGGTCCTGGACCCGAACACGGCGCGCTGGCGCTACCTGTTGTGGCGGCGTGAACTGGCGGCGTTTCTCTCACCCCCCAGCGCTCCCCTCCTCCTGGGTCGCACCTCCCCCACCATTTTCGCATCGCTCCGGAAGGAAACGGGCGGGATTCAGGTTCCACGGGTGAGTTTCCGGTTGCCGTGCTGCGCCAGTGCGGATGAATATGCAGAGGTCAGGGGAGCCCCGGAAACACCGGGGTGGCAGGAGAAATTTCATGAGATCCTGGGTGCCTGCCTTACAGCCGCTGATCAGGGCTCAGACCTTAGGACCCCGGCCCGGGAACTGACCCGGTGGCTGGCAGAGGAACTGCCCCAGCACTGGCCTGGCGTCCCCTCTTTAACCTGGGACCTGGAAATCTGGGGCCGTGACCCCCAGGCTGCAGAAGGGGGCGAGGCGTTTTTGGCCTGGGGCGGCCTGGGAAAAGAGGTGATTCCGGGGTAGGGCCCCAGTCTCTGAAAAAGCTGATCCCCCAAAGTTGATGCAGGGCACAGGTTTTTGGGGAAAATTAATAAGGCGAAATGAGGTATTTTTGCTCCGCCTTGGGCACATGCCACTTGGGGAAGTTGTAGTTGATCCCCGCCGGGGCCGGTTTTACGCCCCGGAAGCGCTTGTGCACGGTTGGGAGCGCGTCCGGCACGTAGAGAAAGGTGTAAGGCTGGTCCTCGGCAATGATTTCCTGGAGCCGAAAGTAAGCCCGGCGCCGTTTCTCCCGGTCAAAGGTGTGGCGGCCCTCTTCCAACAGCCGGTCCACCTCCGGGTTGTTGTAGTGAATAAAATTTAGCTCCCCGGGCTTGGTCTTGCTGGAATGCCAGATGTCGAAGGCGTCCGGGTCCTGTCCCGTGCTCCACCCCAGGAGCACCGCCTCGAACCGCCCCTTGTCGATGAATTCCTTCAGGAATGCGGCCCACTCCACGGTGCGGATCTTGACCACAATGCCCACTTCCTCCAGGCGCTTCTGGATAATCTCGCCGGTGCGCACTCTGAGATCGTTGCCCTGGTTGGTGAGGATGGTAAATTCAAAGGTCTTCCCGTCTTTTTCCAGGATGCCCCCGGCGTTGGGGCGCCAGCCGGCTTCGGCCAACAGGGCCTTGGCCTTCTCCGGGTTATAGTCGAACCTGGGAACGTCGGGATTGAAAAACCAGGTCCCGGGCTTGTAAATACCCGTGGCATTTTGCCCCAAACCCAGAAGGACGCCGTCAACGATTTCCTGCTTGTTGATGGCATAGGTCAGTGCCTGGCGGACCCGCCGGTCCGCAAAACGCTGATCTTCCAGGTTGTAACCCAGATAGGTGTAGGAAAATGACACATATTTATATTTGCGGAAGGTCCTTTGAAACTTGGCGTACTCGGTCTGCCGCTGGTATTGAAGGGGTGTCAGTTCCATGCGGTCGATGTTCCCGGCCTTCAGTTCCAGAAACATGGTGGCCAGGTCGGGCTTCACCAGATAAATGTAGCTGTTCAGGTATGGCCGCCCCCCGAAGTAATCCGGGTTGTGGGCCAGGATGATGCGGTCCCCGGCCCGCCACTCCTGGAATTTATAAGGCCCGGTGCCCACGGGTTGGCGGGCCAGGGGGGATTGGGTGATGTCCTGGCCTGCCAGCAGGTGCCGGGGCAGAATGGACAGGGTCCAGCTTTCCAGGCCCGGGGCAAAAGGCTTGGGGTAGGTAACCCGGAAGGTGTAGTCATCCAGCACTTCCGCCTTTTTCACCTGTTTATAGTCTTCACCGTAGGCAGTGGGAGTCTTGGGGTCGATCATGACCTGGTAGGTGAACATGACATCCCTGGCCGTGAAGGGCGCGCCGTCGTGCCATTTCAC
>JBAQHL010000653.1:0-11750 GCA_049288295.1 Desulfobaccales bacterium | reverse complement strand
TTGGCCCCCAAGGGGGTCATTCCCGGGTTAACCGCGCTTTTGCCCCAGGAAAAGCGGGCCATGACCGTGAAGGTGGATGAGGCTTCCGGAGTGGCGGGATTTCTCAACCCCGACAACCGGGTGGACGTGGTGGTGACGGTGGATAAGGGAGATTTCAACAAGGATCCCATCTCCAAAGTGGTCCTCCAGAATCTGCGCGTCCTGGGAACCGGACAGAGGATTGAAAAAACCCTGGGGGAGAAGCCCCAGGTGGTGCCCACCGTCACCCTGGAGGTCACCCCGACGGATGGGGAGCGCCTGGCCCTGGCGGTGCGGGAAGGCATGATCTCTCTAGTCCTGCGCAATCAGCAGGACGTCAACCTGGTGCAAACCATGGGGGTGCGCACAAGCACCCTCCTGGGCCGGGCCATCCCCATTCCCGAAATCCAGGCACCCAAAGACGACAAGGCCCCGGCGCCGCCACTGCACACCGTGGAGGTAATCCGGCGGGTGAGCAAAGAGTCCATGAATTTTTAGAGTCTTGGCAATCCCTTGATGAGGAATGCATGAACAGCGTGGGCGGCCTATCCCCCCCCAGGATGGAATCAGGAGATGGCCATAAAATTCTGCCTTTATTATCAGAATCCGGAAACGTGCGAATATTTAAAAGACATTATTCATTCCTCCCAACAGACTGTGGTGGTGGAGGACCGGGGTCTGGATCAATTGCCGAATCGGGTCAACTCCGGGGCCAATGTCATTTTTCTGGAATACCTCCAGGACAACCCGGAGTTGGACCAGTGGATTAAAAAAACCGCGGCTGACCACCGCAATCCACCCATTTATCTCTATCTTCACGAGATCTCCACCGAAAAGCTTTGGAAGGCCCTGCGCTTCGGGGTCAAGGAGTGCTTTACCCACCCCATCCGTTCAGAAGAGTTCCAGGAAGCCCTGGATCGTTTACCTCAGCCCCTCACCCTTCCTGAGCTTGGCGCCGGCGCCCAAACCAAAACCAGGGTTGTCACCCTTTTAGGCGGCAAAGGAGGGGTGGGCACCACCTTTCTGGCGGTGAACCTGGCTTATCTTTTGGCCCAGGAGGACAACCATAAGGTCCTGGCTGTGGACCTGGATTTGCGTTACGGGCAGATGGTGTATTTCCTGGACGCCAAGCCCCAGTACACCATGGCGGAAGTCATTGAGAATGTGGAGCATCTTGACGATTCTTATTTGAAGAGTTTGTTTTTCCACTGGGATAAAAACCTGCAACTGCTGCCGGCCCCGGCCCGGCTTGAAGAGGCTGAGGCCGTCACCGCGGAGAATTTGGAGAAGGTCCTGAACTTCGTCAAAAACCTGGGGGTGTATAGCCACGTCCTGGTGGATGCCGGACACCATCTGGATGAAATTTCCATAAAGGCCCTGGAATTGGCGGACCAGGCGATCCTGGTGGCCAACCAGTCGGTGCCGGCTTTGTCCAATACCAAAAAACTTTTGGAAATTTTTGAACTCGTCGGGTTGGGAGACCTGGAACTGGAAATCTGGCTGAACTCCTGGGAAAAGCATGGCGACCTGAGCCTAGAGGATGTGGCCAAATTTCTCGGACGGGAAATAAAAGGCACGGTCCCCTTTCTGGGCACGGAGGTAAAAACCAGCATCAATGAGGGAGTGCCATTGGTGAAGAGTTCGCCCAACCTCCCTATATGTCAAGACCTCAGGAATCTGGCCGGCCATTTTTGTGATACGCCTGAATTGAACCGGAAACGGCAGTCACGTTGGAACTGGCGCCGCTTCCTCAAAAGGAGTGAGTAGCCATGAGCATCATCGCTCGCATCCGGGAACGCACCCAGGCTGAGCGGGGATCGCCGACCCCGGGCCGCGGTCAGGATAAAAAAGAAGACTCCTTTAACGAATTAAAGGGGAAAATTCATATCCGACTGCTCAACCTCCTCGACCTCTCCCGTCTGTCCGACGCGGAGGAAAACCTGCTGGCAGACGATTTGCGCCGGGGCATCGAAATGATCCTCGCCGAAGAAGGCATGGCGTTGACCCTCCCCGAACGGGACCGGCTGTGCAAGGAAATCCGGGACGAACTCCTGGGCTACGGGCCCCTGGAGGCTCTGCTCAAGGACCACAGCGTCAATGACATCCTGGTGAACGGCTTCAACCAGATTTATGTTGAGCGCAAGGGGAAACTCGAACTCACGGGGGTGCGCTTTACTGACAACGGCCATTTGTTAAAAATCATTGAGAAAATAGCCTCAGGCGTCGGCCGCCGGGTGGATGAGTCCTGCCCCATGGTGGACGCCCGCCTGCCGGACGGCTCCCGGGTCAATGCCATTATACCGCCCTTATCCCTGGACGGCCCGGCTCTGTCAATCCGGAAATTTGCCAAGGACCCCATCCGGGTGCACCACTTGATCGAGTTCGGGGCCATCACTACGGAGGTCGCCCAGGTCCTGGAGGGCATGGTCAAGGCCCGCCTGAATATCCTTATTTCCGGCGGCACCGGCACCGGTAAAACCACCTTCTTAAATGTGCTGTCGAGCTTTATTCCCTTTGATGAACGCATCATTACCATCGAAGACTCGGCGGAGCTGCAGCTCCAGCAGGAGCACGTGGTGCGCCTGGAAACCCGGCCCGCCAACCTGGAGGGCACCGGGGAAATCACCCAGCGGGATTTAGTTCGCAATGCCCTGCGCATGCGGCCCGAACGCATTATTTTGGGGGAGGTCCGCCAGGGTGAGGCCCTGGACATGCTCCAGGCCATGAACACCGGTCACGACGGCTCCCTGGCCACCATCCACGCCAACTCCCCCAGGGATGCCCTGACCCGGTTGGAAACCATGGTGTCCATGGCCGGATTGAATATTCCGGACCGGGCTATCCGCCACCAGGTAACCTCAGCCATCGATGTGGTGATCCAGCTGGCCCGCCTGAGCGACGGCAGCCGCAAGATGATGGGGCTGCATGAAATTGTGGGCATGGAAGGGGATATGATCACCATGCAGGAGATTTTTGCCTACAAGATGATGGGAGTCACTGATGACCGCAAAGTAAGGGGCAAGTTTATCACCTCGGGTATCCGTCCCAAGTTTATGTCCCGTTTGGAGGAGATGGGTGTCCAACTGCCTGCCAGCCTCTTTCGGGAAAATTCCTGACCGGCGGGCGGGGCGGACAGGTATGGGATTGCAGCCGGATGCCAGGGAAGGCCGGGAGACGGAAATGAAGCGACGGCACCTCATAGCACTGGGGACGATGTTCATGGGGGCGGCTTGGGCCGGCGGCCCCGGGGTGTGGCTGGCCTGTGCCCAGGGACAACCTGCCCCCGACGTTCAGAGTTTGGTGTCTCATTATTTTCCGGATATTCCCTACCTCCTCATCATTATCACCTTTTTCTTTTTTCTGTGCCTTCTGGAGGGCATCATCCTCTTTGTCTGGGACCCCAACCGGGTGCAACGGCGGCGTCTCCAGAGAAGACTGAAATACCTGGAGGGTCTGGAGCATAAATTTTCTCAGGAATCTCTCCTCAAGGACGACACCTTCAGGGATGCCCCCTGGCTGCGGACAGCCCTGAAAAGGGTCCAGCGCCTGGAGCAGCTTCAGGATCTCATGTTACAAGCTGATGTCAACTGGTCCATGATGACCGTTCTCCTGGTGTTTCTCCTGACCGGGGCCGCCGGGTTGAGCCTGGGTTTTGTTTCCCGAGGCCCCCTGGGCGCCCTGGCCGGCCTGGGCGCGGGGCTGTATCTGCCTTACTGGCTCCTGAAATTTAAAAAGAAGCGCCGCATAAAAAAGTTTGAGAAGCAACTGCCCGAGGCTCTTGACTTGTTGGCCCGAGGTCTCAAGGCCGGACACGCCTTTTCCTCGGGCCTCCAGATCGTTGGCGGCGAGATGCCCAACCCCATCGGGGTGGAGTTTTTTAAAACCTTTA
The DNA here is from genome assembly GCA_049288295.1 of Desulfobaccales bacterium. Taxonomy (GTDB): domain Bacteria; phylum Desulfobacterota; class Desulfobaccia; order Desulfobaccales; family 0-14-0-80-60-11; genus JBGSLA01. Next base: position 7,843 of record JBAQHL010000653.1, on the reverse strand, counting down.
AAGAATATAACCACGGCATGGACATGAATAATGCCCTCATCAACCTTTGTGATCGGGTGGAACTGCGGGAACTGCGATTTTTCACCACCGCGGTCATGATCCAAAGGGAGACCGGCGGCAATCTGGTGGAAATCCTGGAAAAAATTTCCGGCCTCATCCGGGAGCGTTTTAAGCTCCGCAACCAGATAAAAGCTCTAACCGCGGAGGGCCGGCTTTCCGGGGTGATCCTCGTCCTCATGCCGCCGATTCTCTTCCTGGTCATGATGAGAATCAACCCTGACTATACCATGCTCCTGGTGAACCATCCCCTGGGGCGCATGATGGCCATGACCGCCCTGACGCTCCAGGCCCTGGGCATGATCGCCATCCGCAAGATCGTCAATATAAAGGTGTGAGGCCGCCTTATGTTGGTTTCCCCGCTGATTTTCGGATTTTTGGTGGCCGGGGTCATCCTCTGTCTCGGCTTTTTCTTTGGCGTCAGGCGGTCCCGCGTCCGGGAGCGTCTCCAACTCGAGACCGCCTTAGACACCCCCCAGGCCCTTCCCAAAGAACAGAAAAGCCTGGAGTTGGATTTTCTCCCCAAGACGGTGGTGGACAAAGTCGAGGACAAGCTGGGGCTGAAAAAGGGAAGCGCCAAGGTTAATGAGCTTAAAAAGGGCCTTATTCAGGCGGGCATCTATCATGAGAAGGCGCCCTCCATTTACTTCGGCCTGAAGCTCGGTCTAACCGTGGCCCTGCCGGTATTGGCCATGCCCTTTCTTTTCGGGCGGGGCTGGCCGCTGGTAGTGCTCCTGGTGATCTTTTTCGTCCTGGTGGTCATGGGTTACTTCATCCCCACTCTTATCCTCAGCCACCTGGTGGAGACCCGCCAAAAAAAAATCAAGGAGGGGTTGCCGGATGCCCTCGACCTGTTGGTAGTGTGCGTGGAAGCTGGGCAGGGGCTGAACGCCGCCATGAAAAGGGTCTCAGACGACCTGCATCTCAGCAACCCCATCCTGGCCCGGGAAATGAGCATGGTCAACCTGGAAATCAGCGCCGGCCTGGAAAGGGAGACAGCTTTGCGCAACCTGGCCGAACGCACCGGGGTGGACGATGTGGCTTCCCTTACCTCCATGCTCATCCAGGCTGACCGCTTCGGCACCTCCCTGGCCCAATCCCTCAAGGTGCAGTCCGAGACCCTGCGCACCACCCGCCGCCAGAAACTGGAGGAACTGGCCGCCAAGACCCCGGTCAAGCTGGTCTTTCCCCTGCTGCTCTTCATTTTCCCCGCGCTGATGGTGGTAATTATCGGCCCGGCCGCCATCCGCATTATGGAAAATTTGAAGTAGAGGCCTCTGTTTCGAAACTATTTCTCGTGGGGTGCGTCTTACGCGCTAAAATTGGTGCGTGAAACGCCCCCTACATTATTTTTCATAGTTTTGGGTGGTCCAAAGGACCATGAACGACTGCAAAATCTTTCTACCGAGTTGAGACCTCTGCGAAAGTCATGGTGAACAGCCATCCCCGGCTGTATCATGCAGGCGAGGGCGCCTGGTCTACAATATATAGGCTTTTTAAGAGAACCTTGGGTTAATGAGGCCCTGGATTGGTGGGTGGCGTCAGCCCCAATCTGAAGGCAGCTGGCTGAAGGTTGGGAGCTTAGGACTTCTCCCGGGCTTCCTGGACAAATTCTGCATGGCCGGCATCAGGGGCAAGTCCCGGACAGGCCTCTTTAGCCGCGGCGAACTCGTCGGCATGCTCGAGAAGGGCCTGGAGAAAGGGCCACTCCCGGCAGATACGGGGCTTCACCGGATGGACCAGGCAAAGCTCGTCTTTCTGCATGACACAGGAACCGTTGCGGGTGGCCAATTGCGGGCCCATGGCGGTTTCCACCAGGAACCGGGCTGCGAAGTCTTGGGGCGTGAGATGAAGGTATGCGGCCATGGCCTCATGTTCAGCCGGGGTCACGAGAATACCCTTTTCCCCCCGGCAGCACTCGCCGCATTGGCGGCAAGAGAATACCGGGCGTTGAACGATTTCCTGCACAGAGTGCTCCGCTTCTTTCAGTGACCAAATTTAGGGTGCGCACTGCCTGCGCACCAAAAGGCGGGCGGGACGCCCGCTCCACTTTTTAGTTATCAGTAATCAGTAATCAGTAATCAGTTAAGAGGAATGGACGCAAATGGACGCGCCCTTTTATACAGAGCGACATGAGTTTATGCGCTTAGACTAAATCCAGGCTATTTTAGTCATTCCGAGGCGCCGAAGAATCTTATCTTCTCAGAAATACTTGAGACCCTTCGCCTCAGGGGGCCAAAATACACCAGTTTCTCGGTTAAACCCTAATCATGCGCAATTATTTTGTCGTCATGTTTTGTTTGCCGCTCTACTGATGGCCAATCGCCAGTCACTGATCACTGGCTGGCTACGCATTCTTCAACGGCGGCTGGCCGGTTGATTCCAGGACGCTGCGCCACAGGGGGGAGTCCAGGTCCACTTCCTTGATCTTGCCCACCGTGGCCTTGATGGGCACGTGCACAAAGTGGCCGTGCCAACGGGAGACCAGCATGGCGGTCTTGCCGGCCATGCCGGCATGCGCCGCATTCTGGCCCAGAAACCCGCAATAAATGCGATCGTTGTAATTGGCCGGCATGCTTCTGATCATATAGCTCGGGTCGATGTATTTTAAATTGACCTCCATGCCCTTGGAGGTCAGGTACTCCCTGATGCGGTCCGACAGATAGGTGCCGATGTCCCCGGATTTGATATTTCCCGACGCGTCCCTGGGCAAATTCTCTTCTGTGAAAAATTTCTGTCCCGCGCCTTCGGCCACCAGGATGACGGCGTGGCCCCTTTGTTTCAGACGTTCTTCCAGGCAGGCCAGAAGCCCCTGGTCTCCGTCCATGTCGAAGTCCGACTCGGGAATGAGGACAAAGTTGACTTCCCGCAAGGCCAGGGATGCATTAGCGGCCACAAAGCCGGCATAACGGCCCATGAGCTTCACCAGGCCGATGCCGTTGGGGGCGCCCAGAGCCTCAGTGTGAGCCGCCCGGATGGCGTCGGTGGCCATCTCCACCGCAGTGTCGAAGCCGAAAGAGCGGGACACCAGGGGGATGTCATTATCAATAGTTTTAGGGATGACGATGACGTTCTTCTTGAGTTTCCGGACCGCGAGCTCTTCGCTGATGCGGTTTGCGGCCCGGAGGGTGCCATCCCCGCCGATGAGAAACAGGACGCTGAGATTCAGCCGTTCCAGGGCGTCGACGATCTCCTCGATGTCCTGACTGCCCCGGGATGAGGACAGGATGGTGCCGCCGTAATTGTGAATGTCGGCCACTTCATCAGGAGTAAGGCGCATGAGGTCGTGGCCGTACCTGGGAATGAAGCCCTGGAACCCGTAGCGCACCCCGTAAATATGGCGCACGTTGTACAAATGATGCAACTCCAGAACAATGGCCCGAATAACGTCATTGGTCCCGGGACAAAGACCGCCGCAGGTGGCGATGGCGCAGTGCACCTTGGCGGAATCAAAGAAGATCCTGGCCCGGGGGCCGGCCAGTTCGAATGACAGGGGCTTCTCTTCGGCAGGCAGCTGCTCCAGGTACTCCAGGGTGTCATACACTAAAATATTTTCGTTATCTTTCACGAAGTTTTTTTCCACCAGCTTGCCGTTGCGGGTGAAAAGGGGGCTGGTTTTGATGGGAGAGTCCACTTTGGGCTCCCCCAGAGCGGGAATAGAAGTATCGAAGTGATCAAAAACAGAAGGGCGCTCGTCTTTGACGGTGATGACCTCGCCTTTACCCATACTATTGACTCCCCCTTGCAGTTGTGTCGAAAACCAACTCCCTGAGCTCTGTCCCCACCACCTGTGGCGAAAACATGTGATGCAGACAGCCTGTTGAATAACGGCACGGGCTTCCGCCGGTGACGGTGCAGGCTTAAGTTGGCGGTTACCTTTTATACCAAGTACAGTGAAAGATTCAACCTATCTAATTGTTAATTTATTGATAGTTATCAATTTTTTTAACGAAAAATAAAAACCGCCCACCGAAAACAGCATTGCCTGGTCTCGGATACTTGCTCCGGAAAAACACCTTATCGGACGTCAGGGGCGAATTCACAAGGAGGGCTCATGGGTTCCCGGGGCTACCAGGATTCTTTCATGGCTTCCAGTTCGTTCTTGAGCTCCCGGCTCATGAGCTTTTTGATGGCTTCCCTGGGGGCCAGATTTTCATAAAGGATGTGGTAAACCGCTTCCAGCAAGGGCATTTCCACTCCCAGGCGCTGGCCCAGGAGGTGAAAGGCCCGGGAGTTTTTCACCCCTTCCGCCACCATCCGGGTGCCGGCCAGGATGTGAGCCAGGCTTTCCCCCTGGCCCAACCGCAGGCCCACCTGAAAATTGCGGCTCTGGCGGGAGGTGCAGGTGAGAACCAGGTCGCCCAGGCCCCCCAGGCCGGCCAGGGTCATGGGATTGGCCCCCAGGCGCAGACCCAGGCGGGTCATTTCCGCCAGGCCCCGGGTGATGAGGGCCGCCCGGGAATTGTCTCTCAATCCCATGCCTTCAAGAATGCCGGTACCGATGGCGAAAATATTTTTGAGGGCTCCCCCCAACTCCACCCCGGTGACGTCGTAGCTCGTATAAACCCGAAAATAGGACGTGGAAAACAGGCGCTGCAGGCGCAAGGCCGCTTTGCTGTCCCGGCTGGCTATGGTCACCGCGGTGGGCAACTTTTCCACCACTTCCCGGGCAAAGCTGGGCCCTCCCAAAACAGCATAAGGCGTTTCAGCCCCCAAAACCTCCCGGGACACGCCGTCCATGGTAAAAAGAGTCTCGGTTTCAATGCCCTTGGTGGCGGAGAGCAGCACCGCCGCGGGTTCCATATGGGGGGCCACCCGGCCCAGCATGTCCCGGAAGACATGGGAGGGCACGGCCATGACGATGGCCTCGGCCCCTGTGACGGCCTCCTTGAAATCCTGGGTGAACTTTATGCGGGAAGACAAGCGCACTTCCGGGAGAAAGGTGGAGTTAAGGCGGTCTTGGGACAACTTCTGGTAGACTTCCGGCTCGAACACCCACAGACGCACGCTGTGGCCCTTTTCTCCCAGAAGCTGGGCCAGGGCTGTGCCCCAACTGCCGGCGCCGATGACGGCCAGGACCGGAGGCCGCTGGGTTTCAGGAGACGCCTTCGCCGTCATCGCCCTTTTCCGCCACCTTGGCTACGCTCACCACTTTTTCATCGAGGTCGGCGCCCATGAGTTTGACGCCCTGGGTGACCCGGCCGACGATGGGAATGGACTGGGCCGCCATGCGGATTATCTTGCCCCGGTCGGTGACCAGCATGATTTCATCGTCCACCCCCAACTGCAGGAGGTCAAGCACCGGGCCGTTTTTCTTGGTAATGTGCAGGCCCTTCACACCCTGGCCGCCCCGGTGATGCCGGGGGTAAGCGTCGGCCCGGGTGCGTTTGCCGAAGCCCCGTTCCGTCACCGTCAGGATAATATCCTCGGGCTGGACGACCTCCATGTTCACCACCCCATCGTCGTCGGACACGTCAATGCCCTTGACCCCCCGGGCGGCCCGGCCCATATCCCGGACCTCGGAGGACAGGAACCGGATGACCTTGCCCTGGCGGGTGCCCAGGAAGATGTCCTGCTCCGGCTCGGCCAGGCCCACGCCCACCAGTTCGTCCCCTTCATCCAGGTTGACGGCGATAATGCCGCCTTTCCGGGGCCGGGAAAAATTCATCAGCTCCGTTTTTTTGATAATGCCCTGCTTGGTGGCCATGACCAGGGAGGCCCCTTCCACAAATTCCTTGACCGGCAGGATGGTGGCCAGTTTGTCCTCGGGGGCCAGTTTCAGCAGGTTGACTATGGCTTTCCCCTGGGCCGTGGGGGAGCCGGCGGGGATCTCGTGGACCTTGATCCAGAAAACCCGGCCTGTATTGGTGAACACCAGGAAGAAACTGTGCATGGTGGCCACGTAGAGCTGGGAGACAAAGTCGTTTTCCCGGGTGTGCATACCCGTGCGGCCCTTGCCGCCCCGGCGCTGGCTGCGGTAGATGTTCAGGGGGGTGCGCTTGATGTAGCTTCGGTGGCTGATGGTTACCACCATCTCTTCGTCGGCGATGAGGTCCTCGTCGGTGAGGTCCTGGGCCTGGGGGATTATTTCGGTCTTGCGGCCATCCCCGAATTTTTCTTTAAGTTCCCGCAGTTCCCCGGCGATGAGGGCCTTGACCTGGGCTTCCTCCGCAAGGATCAGACGGAAGCGGGCGATGGCCGCCTCCAGTTCCCTGGCCTCGTCGACAATTTTCTGGCGTTCAAGACCGGTGAGGCGGGCCAGGCGCATGTCCAGGATGGCCTGGGCCTGGAGGTCATCCAGGCCAAAGCGGCTCATCAACTGCTCCTTGGCCGTGGCTGCGTCCGGGGCCGCCCGGATCAGGTTGATGACTTCGTCCAGATGATCAAGGGCGATGAGCAAGCCGGCCAGGATGTGGGCCCGGGCTTCGGCCTGCTTGAGTTCATAGCGGGTGCGCCTGAGGATGACCTCCCGGCGGTGGGCCAGGAAGTGGCGCAGCATGTCCCTGAGATTCAGGAGTTCCGGGCGGTTCTCCACGATGGCCACCAGATTGATGCCGAAGGTGACCTGCATCTGGGTGTGGAGATAAAGCTGGTTCAGGATGGTTTGGGCGGGCTCGTCTTTTTTGAGCTGAATCACCACCCGCAACCCTTCCCGGTCGGACTCGTCCCTGAACTCTGAGATGCCCTCGATCTTCTTGTCCTTGACCAGCTCGGCGATGCGCTCGATGAGGCGGGCCTTGTTGACCTGGTAGGGGATTTCCCGCACCACCAGGGTTTCCCGGCCCCCTTTGCGCTCCACCGCCACCTTGGCCCTAAGGCGAATGAGCCCCTTGCCGGTGGCATAGGCCTCGGCGATGCCCTCGGCCCCGTAAATGTAAGCCCCGGTGGGGAAATCCGGTCCGGGCAGGATGGCCATGAGTTCAGGCAGGGTGATGTCCGGGTTGTCGAGGTAAGCCAAGAGGGCCTCGCAGACCTCATCCAGATTGTGGGGCGGGATGTTGGTGGCCATGCCCACCGCAATGCCGGAGCCGCCGTTCACCAAAAGATTGGGGAGCCGGGTGGGCAGGACCAGGGGTTCCTGCATGGAGCCGTCATAGTTGGAGACAAAGTCCACCGTGTCCTTGTCCAGGTCCTGCAGGAGTTCGTGGGCCAGGCGGGAGAGGCGCACCTCGGTGTACCGCATGGCCGCAGGCGCGTCGCCGTCGATGCTGCCGAAGTTCCCCTGACCGTCTACCAGGGGGTAGCGCAGGGAGAAATCCTGGGCCATGCGCACCACGGCATCGTAAACCGCCACGTCGCCGTGGGGATGGTATTTACCGATGACATCCCCCACGATGCGGGCGCTTTTGCGGTAGGGGCGGTTCCAGTCGTTCCCCGCCTCGCTCATGGCGTAAAGGATACGACGGTGCACGGGTTTCAGGCCATCCCGCACGTCCGGCAGGGCCCGGCCGATGATGACCGACAGGGCGTATTCCAGGTAGGACTTGCGGATTTCATCCTCGATATTGATGGGTATGTGTCGTGCTTCCATATTGAATAGCTTCAGTTGGTCCAGGGTTGATGGTCCTTAATTAGCTAAAAGAAATGAAATTATAATTGACGTGGATTTAATCGACCATTGATCTCTTTCATTGACGCTGATTTAAAAAACAATTCTAAGGCCTCCAAGAGGTTATGCCGTGCTTCGTCAATAGTGTCTCCTTGGCTGGCGATATCAAGTTCGGGGCAGAGTGCCACATACCCGTCATTTTCAAATTCAATCAATGCAGTAAAAGCACCCTTCACT
>JBAQHL010000652.1:0-3023 GCA_049288295.1 Desulfobaccales bacterium | reverse complement strand
ACGCGGATCCCGCCAATCTGGCGGCGGTGCGCAGAGGTCTGTTGGGGGTGGTGCGTAACGGCACCGGCCGCAGGGCCGCGCTTTATGACGTGGATGTGGCGGGGAAAACCGGCACTTCCCAGGTGGTCTCTCTGGAAAAAGAAAAGGCCGGCAAAAGTATCCGCAGATTCCAGAACCACGCCTGGTTCGTGGCTTATGCCCCGGCGGAGGACCCCCAGGTGGCCGTTTCCGTCATTGTGGAGCACGGGGGCCAAGGGGGCGAGGTGGCCGCGCCCCTGGCGAGACGTTTTCTGGCCAAATACTTCGCCAATGCAAATCTGGCTCGGGAAAGGTGAGGCCCGCCGCGGGTCTCGAAAAGGTCATGGCCCGATTTGGGCCGCCCCCGTGTCTGAAAATCTTTCGTAGAGGCTTGATTCATCAAGCCCTGAGGGCGAAATGACTTGCCTCCCTACGAGGTTTTTCACGGTAAAAGTTCAAAGCTAAACCCTATGGCGGGAAAGTGCCGCGCATCCCGCCGGGGCGCATGCTGGCGGGCCCGGAGGCCCGCCCTACCAATCTTTTCATGATCTTGAGAGAGCCAGCGGCTCATGAGCGTTGGGGTGAGGGGGGAAATGGACTTTTTGCGAGTTCATCAAAAATGAACCTCACCCATCTTAAGCTGGACACAAGCGACCTTCGCCGTTTGTTTCCTTTAGAAGTGTCAGACGGGCTGTCACCTGATGAAATGCAAACACTGTTTGCGTCATTGCAGAAGTGGCAGTGGCGAAAGGCTGCCAAGTTGGATATGCTGCCTCCGCTACTGCGTTATTACTTCTTAAAGGCGTATATGGCGCGAGGGTTTTGTCATTAATCCCACACCTCAGCCTTTGAAACCCTGCGTATAGCAAGCCCTCTCCCCCCTCTTCCCAACCCTCCCCATCCCTCCACCGGAAAAACTCTTGCGCTGGCCTGAGCCCTTGTTTATAGTTATAAAATTATGACAACTGCAGTTATCATTTTGCATGTGGTGGTATGCTTGGCCCTGATTTCCATCGTGCTCCTGCAGCACGGCAAAGGGGCCGGCATCGGCGCCGCCTTCGGGGGCTCCAGCCAGACGGTTTTCGGCAGTACCGGCGCGGCCCCGTTCTTGGCCAAACTGACGGCGCTGGCTGCCATTCTCTTCATGCTCACCTCTTTGGGCCTTACCTTTTTGGGGCGCCAACAGGAGGTCTCGGTGATGAAGGGGCTGAAGGCCAAACCAGCCACACAGGAACAGGCCCCGGCGCCGGCTCCCCCGGCAGAACCTAAGGACAAACCGGCTGCGGCCACCCCGCCGGCCGAACCCGCCAAGCCAGCCCAATGAGACACATCCTGCCGAAGTGGTGGAACCTGGTAGACACGCCATCTTGAGGGGGTGGTGGGGAGACCCGTGCGGGTTCAAATCCCGCCTTCGGCACCATGATAGTTTAACTAGGCGTAATCATTGAGATTACGCCTTTTTTATTTGCCATCCGGCCCAGTTGCGCCCCAGTATCGGCCCCAGTATAGCTGGGGCCAGAGACCGCAAACCCAGATTCTGCCTACTGGTGCCACTGGGGCGGATTCGGCCCCAGTAACTACTTTGCTGGGAAGAACTGTCCCCGGTCAGGGGTTGCCTCATCACTTCACCACTCGCAAGGGCTTAGCCGGTGCCCGGACCGTGTCGCCCCTAAGGGTCTGCTCCAGGTCCTTCTTACCCTGACCGGGAATCCAATGGCAGTAGATGTCCACGGTCATGCTGATGGTATGGTGCCCCAGCTGCTTCTGGACGTAGGCCGGAGACATATGGGCCATTAGGAGAATGGTGGCATAGCTGTGCCGAAGGTCATGTGGTGTCCTCCGGCGCAACCTGGCCGCAGTGCAGGCCCGCTCCATGGCCCGCTGCACCATGCGCTGGGTCATCCCCGGGAAGAGATAGCCGACCTGCCCACCAGTGGGCAAGGCCTGTTCCCGGAGCTTCCGGAGATGGTTCTGCAGCTTGGTCACTAGGGTGCCATCCAGGTCCACCAGCCGGTTGCCACTCTTGGGCGGCCCGTATCGGTCGTTCCGGGTAGTCTCGGTAACGTGGTACTGCCGGTTGCTGGCATCCAGATGGTCCCGGTGGAAGGCCAAGGCCTCCCCCAAACGCAACCCGGTCATGGCCATGACCTCCATCACCAGGGCCAGCGGCTCCGGGAGTTTTTCCCAGGCCGCCTTCAGGAACCTCTGGAGATCCTCCTTGGTGAAAGGGTCCGGCTCCGATTGGGCCCTGCTCTTCTTGGGCGGCAAGATCCGCTTCAGAAGGCCGTAGGCCGGGTTTTTGTCGGTGTAACCGAGGTCAATGGCCTCGCTGCAGATGCCGCTGATCACCGCATGCACCGTCTCTACTGTCCCGCTGGACCGGATCTGCAGAAGCTCGGCCAGCAGCCTTTTAACCCGGGCCCGGTCCACCCGTTTTAGGGGGACCGGGCTCAAGGGCCTCAGGAAGTCCCGCACTATGGCCTGGTAGCGCTCCATAGTGCCGGGGCGCCACCGGGCGGCATTGATCTCCAGCCACTCCTGGGCCACCTGACCGAAGGTCCGGTCACCTTGGCGCTCCAGGGCGAGGCCCAGGCGGGCCGCCAGGCGTTCAGCTGCCTGCAGGGCCCGGTTCAGATCGTCATTTGTCTTCCCGAATGCCTTCTTCTTACGCTCCGACCCGCGCCACAGGATCACATGCCAGCTGCCCCATTCATTGGGGGTGACCGTGATACCCTGGGCTACCTGGTAGATCGGGCCGTATTTGCCCTCCTTCGTAAGGTAATGTTCCATCACACCTCCTCCATGACCTGGGCCCACACAGAGTCCAGGTCCTCTGCGGATTCAGTGCCTTTGCGAAACTGCTGCATCCACTGATCAAACTCGCTGCGCTTGAACATGACACAGCGCCCAACCCGATATACCGGCATACCACACTCCACCCACTTTTTCAAAGTGTTCTTGGACACCGAAGCGTAGGCCGTCAGATCGGCGAGTCTGAGATATTC
>JBAQHL010000651.1:0-3098 GCA_049288295.1 Desulfobaccales bacterium | reverse complement strand
CCTAACCCTCTCCCCCCGCTGGGGGGAGAGGGGATAAGAGGAAGAAACTTTTGGCAAAGGCTATATCCTGGTTAGGGCAATCCCTTTTTTACAGAAACCGTAAACCGTAAAACGAAAACAGAAAACCCTGTTAGTGGGTGCGCAGGAGAAGTTCTTCGGTGATGGCCCAGAAATAACCCTTCTCCACGGAATCGGGGAAAGCGTTCAGATTCTCCTGGGCCTTGAGGGTATAGTGGCGGGCCTGCTCCCGGGCGTAATCCAGGGAGCCGGTCTTTTTGAGCAAGGTCAGAATATCAGAGGCATACTCCGGCCTGACATCCTGGGCCAGGTCCTTCAAGCGGCGGCGGTCGGCCTCGCCGGCGTGGGCCAGGGCGTGGATCACCGGCAGGGTGATGCGTCCTTCCTTAAGATCATTGATCACCGGCTTGCCGAGTTGGCGCTGGTCCCCCGTAAAATCGAGGATATCGTCCACCACCTGAAAGCTGATTCCCAGGTTCATGCCGAATTGGGTGAGGGCCTCTTCCTGGGCCTCAGAAACCCCGGCCAGGATGGCGCCGGTCTGACAAGCGGCGCTCATGAGGGCCGCAGTTTTCCGGATGGTAACCTCAAAATACTGCTCCTCGGTGAGGTTGAGATTATGGGCATGGAGCAACTGGAGGATTTCCCCTTCGGCCATAAGGGTGGTGGTGTGGGCCAATACCTTAAGGACCTTGAGTTTGTCGGTGTCCACCGCCAGAGACAGGGATTTGGCCAAGAGAAAGTCCCCCACTAAAATCACGGCCTGGTTGCCCCAGACGGTGTTGGCGGTGGAGATGCCCCGGCGCACGGTGGCCGCGTCCACCACGTCGTCGTGGAGCAGGGTGGCGGCGTGTAGATACTCAAAAATGGTGGAAAAGTCGGTGAGGTGATTACTTTGACAACCGCACAGACGGGCGGACAGGAGGAAGAGCAGGGGACGCACTCTTTTTCCGCCGCTCAACAGGATATGCCGCCCCACTTCGGAGATGAAGGGCACATGGGTCTGGAGGTTGGTCACCAACGCCTGGTTGATGGCGGCGACATCCGCCTCCAGATCTTTCAGGATATCTTTATATTTCCGGGCCAGCATATCTACAAGTGAATAAAATAACTTACTTGGCTCGGGATGTCAATTGTTTCGGAAGGGGAGGCTGTAAGCTATAAGCTGTAAGCTATAAGCAAAAAAGTTCAAGTTATTACTTCGGAGTATAAAACAGATGAAGGTGTGGAGCAGGCGCCCTCGCCTGCAAAGGAACAGCCGGGGGCGGCTGTTCCACATCTACCCCGCCCCGAGTAATATTTAGGTGGGGCCCCCTCACCAGGTATTTGGCGGGCAGTGCCCGCCACGTTGCTCAAAGCTCAAAGCTCAAAGCTCAAAGCTTATGGCTTATGGCTTATAGCTTATAGCTTATGGCTTATAGCTCCTCTCCTTCCACAATCTCCCCCACCAGGTCATAGGGCAGGGCCCGGGTGAGGCACACGAGCTGAATTTCCCCCACCAGGCCCATCCCGGCGGTGATATACACCTGGCCGTCAATGTCCGGGGCCTGGGTAAGGAGGCGCCCCGTGAGGAGATATTCGCTCTCCGGGCTCTGCCCCTCCACCAGCACCGGCTGCACGGTGCCCACCAGTTTTTTCAGCCTCTCCTTGACCAGGCGGGCCTGGCGATTCTTTAAAATGCGGGCCCGGGCCTGGGCCGTGCGCCGGGGCACGGGATGCTCGAACCGGGAAGAGGGCGTGTTCTCTTCGGGATAATAGGGAAACACCCCCAGGTGCTCGAAGCGCACTTGGTCCAGCACCTGGGCGAGGGTCTCGAAATGCTCCTCGGTTTCCCCCGGAAAACCCACCATGACGGTGGTGCGCAGAACTAGGCCGGGAATGGCCTCCCGCAGGCGGGCGCACAGGTCCAGGATCTGGCCCTGGGTGTAGCCCCGGCCCATGCGGCGCAGCATGTCGTCGTGACCATGTTGAATCGGGATGTCCAGGTAGGGCGCTAGGTTGGGCAGGGCGGCCATGACCTCGATCAACTCCGGCGTAACGTGGGCCGGGTGGGTGTAAAGGAGGCGGATTAGGCTAAAGCCGGGGATGCCGGCCAGTTCCAGGAGTAGGTCCGCCAGGCCGGGGCGCCCGCCCCAATCCCGGCCATAGGCGGTGGTATCCTGGGCGATGAGGTTCAGTTCCCTGACCCCGGCGGCGGACAAATGTTGCGCTTCCGCCAGGAGGGTGGCCAAGGGCCGGCTGCGGTAGGGGCCCCGGATGGCCGGGATGGTGCAAAAGGTGCAGCGGTGGCTGCAGCCCTCGGCGATTTTGAGATAAGCCAGGTGCCGGGGGGTGGCGGGATACCGGGGCTGGGGCTCGGCATAGGCAAAACGGGAGGCCTGATTGACCAGGCGGAGGCCAGGGGTTGCAGCAAAACCCTCCAATAGTTCAGGCAGCCGTGGAAAGTCGTCCACCCCGACGAAAAGGTCCACTTCCGGGAGGTCCGGCAGCAGGTCCTCTCCATAGCGGGCCACCAGGCAGCCGGTCACCACCAGCTTTTTTTCGGGATCAGTTTCCCTATGGCGGGCCAACTCCAGGATGGTATCCACCGCTTCCTGGGCGGCGGGCGCGATGAAGGCGCAGGTGTTGATGAGGAGCACCCGGGCCTCTTCCGGGGAGGCCACCACCTGCCAGCCCCGGCCGGTGAGGCGCCCCAGCATGATTTCGGTATCCACCAGGTTTTTGGGGCAGCCCAGGGAGACGGGGTAGAGGGTTCTGGGTGTTGGGTTTTCGGTTTTGGGTGTTTTAATTTCCATGATCTAAATGTGAACCATAACATGTAGCCGCAGGCTTCAGACTGCGCAAGCACAAATGAGGAGACCTGTGCCACCAGGGTTTTGCAGAACTTGACCCCGTTTTGTTGATATACGAAAAAAAACTTCCCGGTCTCTCATGTCGCATCCCAGGGATACATTACAGAAAAATGGTGCCGTCTTCATCCAAAGAAGAAACAAGCAGATTCTGGTAGGGTGGCCGTCCCTGGCCGCCTGAGTGGCGGGCCCGGAGGCCCGCCCTACCTTGAGATTCTTGGAGGATATGTA
>JBAQHL010000650.1:0-2660 GCA_049288295.1 Desulfobaccales bacterium | reverse complement strand
GGGGTCAGGGGCGGCGGGGGCACATCATAGCTGCGCCGCCAGATTTTCACCTGCTCCAGGCCGTGCTTTTCCACGGTCTCGGCTTTGTTGAGGCCCTGCAGGGCGCCGTAATGGCGTTCGTTGAGGCGCCAACTGTGGTGGATGGGAATCCACATCAGGTCCATCTCCTCCTGGGCCAGCCACAGGGTTTTGATGGCCCTTTTAAGGACGCTGGTGTAAGCCACGTCAAAGACGAAACCTTCCTTTAGCAGCACCCGCCCGGCTTCTTTGGCTTCCTCGGTGCCTTTGTCGGACAGGCCCACGTCGATCCAGCCGGTGAAACGGTTTTCCTTATTCCAGACACTTTCGCCGTGGCGAAGCAAAACCAGCTTATACATAATCTTCTCCTGTCTTGATAAGTTTCGAGTTTTGAGGTTCGAGATCCGACTGTAGGGTGCGTTTTACGCACCTCACCGGCCCTCAGCCCTCAACAGGCGCGTATTTTTCTTGATGAGGCGAATCATTACATAGGCGGAGAGCCCGATGACAAAAAGGGTGGTGACCGATCTGTCCGGCAGCAGCACGCCTCGGGAAAACCACCCCATGATTGCCTGAAACCCGGTAAAAATGGCGATAATGGTGAAAAAGGTGGCATATTCCCGGGAAATGACCGATTTAAAGGAAAAGGGCAGGTCAGGCTTGACCCAATTGGCAAATTTCGGGATAAAGGCCGGGGTCCTGGCAGCCCATTGCCGGTAGGGCTCCCCGAACTGCTCCAGGAGGAAGCCTTCTTCCGCAAACATGATTCTTTCATAGTACAGCCAAAAAATCAGCACGGTGATGGCCGTGAACCACCAGCAGCGGGGCAGCAGGGCCAGCCCGAACCACATCAGGAAATTTCCCAGGTAAAGGGGATGCCGGACCAGGGAATACATGCCGGTGGCGTTGAGGGTGGCGGCCACCTGGCGCAGGGTGTTTCTTCCGGAGGTGCCCGCCGGCACATATCCCACCGTGAGCACTCTGACGGCCAGACCCGAGAAGGCCACCAGCAGGGCCAGCCAAAACCAGGCCGGATTCAGGAGATGCTCCCCGTACCGCCGGGTCGAGTCCGCCACCGCCGGGACAGCCAGGACCAGGAGGGCCAGGGGGAGATAGCTGCGCCAGCGGAACAGCCAGTTGCCGGTTTTTATGAATTCATCCGCCAGCATGGAGCATCTCCCGGGAAATGCCTTTTGGGAAGGAGGGTCGGGGGCCTGATACCGGTTTGCAGTCAAACGGTGGCAGGTGTCCTCACCTGTGCAGACGCAGGCTGAAGCCTGCGGCTACAATAAATTGTCTAAAGAATGCAACTTGGTATGAGGTCCCTACGCTCCCCAAATCCTCCCTGCCCTTTGCCGGGAGAACAGGCATCCTGCCTGTTGTCGCACAGGCTGGAAGCCTGTGCTCCCGATTCCCTGTGGTAGCACGGGCATCCTGCCCGTGCCAGGACGGGCTGGAAGCCCGTCCTACCGCGCCTGGGTTGAGGCAGGAGCTTGAGGGACGGGGCAGGGATTAGTGGCGCAGGTGTCCTTATCTGTGGAACCCCGGGCTCTCCCCCTCAATGTCTTTATGATATCATGCCTCGCCGGCGCTGCCCAAGACGTGTTCATTCTTGTATTTGACCATCTTGACAAGCTCATCCCGGGCCGGACCCAGATACTTGCGCAGGTCGAACTCCCCGGGCTTCTCCGTGAGGATTTTCCGGATGATGGCGGTCATGGCCAGGCGGCCGTCACTGTCGATGTTGACCTTGCAGACTGCGCCCTGGCAGGCCCGTTTGATCTGGTCTTCAGAAACGCCCACGGCCGCCTCCATCTTGCCACCGTAGCGGTTGATCAATTCCACGTACTCGGGCATGACACTGGAGGCGCCGTGGAGCACGATGGGAAAACCAGGGATACGCCGTTCGATCTCTTCGAGGATGTCGAACCTCAACGGAGGGGGCTCTTCCCCGGGCTTCACCTTGAACTTGAAGGCCCCGTGGGAGGTCCCGATGGAAATGGCCAGGGAATCCACCCCGGTCCGGCCCACGAAGTCTTCCACCTCTTCGGGTTGAGTGTAATGGGACTTCTCGGCGGACACCTCGTCCTCGATGCCGGCCAACACCCCCAATTCCGCCTCCACCGTGACCTCCAGGGGGTGGGCGTACTCCACCACCTGCCGGGTCAGGCGCACATTTTCTTCATAGGGATGGTGGGAGCCGTCGATCATCACCGAGGAGAAGCCCGAGTCGATGCAGGACTTGGCCAGCTCATAGGTGTCGCCGTGGTCCAGGTGTAGGGCCACCGGAATATCGGCCCCCATGGCCTTGATCATCTCCAGGGCGCCCTTCAGCAAATAGGGAACCATGTGAGGATTCATATACTTGCGGGCACTGCCGGAACACTGCAGGATGACCGGAGACTTGGTCTCTGCGCAGGCCATGAGAATGCCCTCAATCTGCTCCATGTTGTTGAAGTTGTAGGCCGGAACCGCATAGTGTCCCTTCAAGGCCCGCTGGAACATCTCTTTGGTGTTCACCAAACCCAGTTCCCGGTACTTAGGTGTCGCCATTAGAAGTTCTCCTTTGCTCTAAATTGTTTAAAGGTGTTGATCAGGCTGTTGGTGGAGGAATCATGCGAAGTCACCGGGCGGTCGTCGGC
>JBAQHL010000649.1:0-2993 GCA_049288295.1 Desulfobaccales bacterium | reverse complement strand
TTTCTGAATATTTTCTCTGTCTATCAGAAGGTATGAGGTTTTTCCCCATGCGCCTTATCATCAATGCTGATGACCTGGGCCGGAGTCTGGAGGTGAACGAGGCCATTTTCACCTTCCTGGACCTGGGCCTGGTAACCTCGAGCACCATCATAGCCAACAGCCCTCACGTGGACAGGGCCCTTAGCAATCTGGCTCATTTCCCCCGCTGTTCCTTTGGCATTCATCTGAATATCACCGAATTTCGCCCTCTCACTTCATCGCCGGCTTTAGGGAGCCTCCTGGACCAGACGGGGAACTTCAGTCTGGTGAAGTTCAGGGAGGCCTCCTTGTCCCACCAGTTGCAAGAAGCGATTCTCAGTGAATGGGAGGCCCAAATCAGAAAACTGCAATCAAGGGGCCTAACCATAAGTCATATGGACTCACACCAGGGGGTCCATACTGAACCTCGGCTTTTCTGGGTTCTGAAGCGCCTCCAGCACAAGTTCGGTCTTCGCAAGGTCAGGCTTAAGGAGAATATCGGCTCCTCCTCAGGAAAGCTTCACCTCAGGGCAGGATGGTGGAACCTGGCCTTGAGGCTGATATACCGCACCCGCACGACCTCCGGCTTCACCGATTTTTCCACCTTTTTGCAGGTAAGCCCGTCTCTTGGCGGGCGGTATCCAACCATGGAAGTCATGGTGCATCCCGGCCATCCCCACTTTGCCGGGGAAACCGCAACCCTGCTGACCTCCTGGCGGGAAAGGCTGCCTTTTCCGGTTAACCTGATCAACTATAACGAGCTTTGACACCTGCATTCAGACTCGCAACTGGAATTGAGGTCTTAAGAAGGGTTGCCAGGGCCTGGGCCAGGCCGGCCAGAAACCAGAAGGGGTCTGCCAGGAGCACATAGGCGTAATCTGTTTGCCGGAAGAAACACCATCCCAAGAAGGTCCCCAGCAAGCCGATTGCAAGGTAAGGCAGGACGGGGTCCTCCTGAGAGCGGCTGGCTCTAAAGAGTTGGGTCAGAAGTGTGGCCAGTATCAGCACAAAACAGGCCAGGGCCGGCAAGCCAAGTTCGGCGGCGATGAGCAGGAATTCATTGTGAACCGGACGGGGAAACTCATAGGCAATGGCTTCTTTGGTGATGTCGTAGTGAGGCGCCATATTGACGTAATTGGTGAAGCCGATTCCCAACCAGGGATGATGTTGCATAATGTTTAAGGCCACCTGGTTCATGGGAACCCTGGAACGGGCCGCGCCGTAATCCTCTTCGAAGAACCGTTTTTTCAAGGGAGTAATGAGTATCAGCGAACTTACCAAGAGCAGGGCTACCAGGCCTATAGACACCATGAGGGGAATAACCCTGGATCGACTGCGGCGGGCCAGACACAGGTAGCCGGTGACCGAAGCCCCCAAAGCCATGGCCAGCCACCCTCCCCGGGAAAAGGTCAGTATCAGGGTAGTGACGGTGAGGACTAAGAGGGGGAGGAGGAGCCTTTTATAAAACCTTGGTATGGGGGCAAACAGCAGGGCCAGATTCACCTGGATAATCAAATTGAGGTAGCCGGCCAGGTTGTTGGGATGCCCAATGGTGCCAGCCACCCGGCTGATAATTTCTCCACCCACGGGATTGGCCAGTATTGACTTGGCCTCGCCGAAAAATGTCAATCCCAGGCTTGAGCCGCTGAGGTACTGCAAGACCCCGAGAACGGATTGGATAAGGCCGGTGAGCAGCAAGGCGGCAAGCACCTTGTAGATTGTGCGGGGTGAGGTGAGATTATTGGCAAAATACAGGAAGATGAGCCAGCTTTCCAGGATCAGCCAGGAGGTGGAGACTTTGATCACCCAGGGCATGGGGGCGCGATAGTTGCTGGCCAGGCTAAGGATGAAAAGCAATAACATGGGGATGGTGATCCAGGGGTAAAGCCGGACTCTGAGGGAGGGATTGAGAACCAGACGGGTAATCCAGGAGGTCAAAAGCAGGATGAAAGCTACCTCAAAGATGCTAATGCGAAAGCCTCCCACGGGCCAAGGGTGCAGTTCACCCTGAATGAAGAGGGGGTGAAAGTTGAGGTTCACACTCATGAGCACCACAGCAAGGTAAAGGATGAATTGCTCCCGGTGGTGCATGGTAAGGAACAGTGCAGAAGCAACAATCATGAAAATAATGAAGAACTGCCACTTAATCTCCATGGACATGCCGATGAGTAAACTGATAGAGCAGCAAACTCCCAAGAACAGGATAACAGAGAGATCAAGCCCATGTTTGTCAGAATGAGAGGATAGGGGCATTTTCATAATTGGAATTCTCTGTTTGCGTTGTTATCTGCGGAGAATTTCCTGGTATAAGGTTGAATTCTCGATGTCAGAAAAAAGTAAATAGAATATGTACAACATCATGAAACCCACACAGATCCAAAATGTTGACCAGAAGATATCACTGAAAGTGATATGTTTTTTTGAGTTGTAATCTTCCTCAGTAGACATATGCATCACATTTTATTTATTGATGTCGTAGTTATAGCCAAGCCAGACATTAAAATGCTGAGGGACAACTTTATTGACATATTGATCAATCCAGTCATTGATCTTGGTAACACTGGTGGAAGGTACATAAACGATGTCCCGGGCCTGGAGGTTGAATGAAGATCCTTCTTTACCCTGAAGGATTTCTTTGACATTAACCAGGCAGCCGTAATGGCGGCCATCCCGCTGCCGAACTACCAGGACGTTTTTCAAATCCGCGGTGGGGCGGGTGCCTCCCCCGGCATCCATGATAGCCTCCACCACCGTAGCGCGTCCCAACATCTGGTAAGGCCCGGGCCTTTTAACTTCACCGGCGACCCAGTATTTGCTCTCCTGAACCCGGCGCACAAAGACGGCGATTTGGGGATTAATGAGGTGCGCAGAGAAGCGCCTGGCCAGTTCCCGCTGAAGTTCCTCAGAGGTCTTGCCCTGGGCCTGGACCTCGCCGAT
The DNA here is from genome assembly GCA_049288295.1 of Desulfobaccales bacterium. GTDB lineage: Bacteria > Desulfobacterota > Desulfobaccia > Desulfobaccales > 0-14-0-80-60-11 > JBGSLA01. Next base: position 38 of record JBAQHL010000649.1, on the reverse strand, counting down.
GAGTTGGAGGGCCATCTTCCCGTCGGGACGGACAATCT
>JBAQHL010000648.1:0-2365 GCA_049288295.1 Desulfobaccales bacterium | reverse complement strand
CAGGAGACGGTGGACAGGTTTTTACCCTCCTACAGCCCCCGGCACCAGTTGGACCCGAGGTGCCCGGTTACCATGGGGGCTTTTGCCATGCCGGAAATCTACACCGAAGTGAAAATGAAGCACCAGGTGACCCTCACCAATTCCTACGAGCACATCATCAAGGTGTGGGACGAGTGGGCCCAGCTCACCGGCCGCACATACAAGCCGGTGGAGCGCTTCATGACCGAAGGCGCCAAGGTGCTGCTCCTGACCATGGGGTGCTTAAGTGAAGTGGCGGAGATTGCCGTGGAAGAGATGCGGGCTGCCGGGATGCCGGTGGGTCTGCTCAAGCTCCGCATGTGGCGGCCCTTTCCCTTTGAGGATTTGCGCCAGGCCGTGGGCGACGCCGAACTGCTCATTGTCTGCGACCGGGCCTTATCTTTGGGCGGCCCCGGGGGACCGGTGATGAGCGAGGTCAGAAGCGCCTTTTACCCCATGGCCCAACGCCCCAATATTTTAGGCTATATCATCGGCTTAGGCGGCCGGGACGTGGCGCCGGGGGCCTTTAAAGACATCGTGGCCAAGGCCCAGGCGGAAATGGCCCAGGGCCCCAGCCAGGAATTTTGCCTCTATGGAGTTAGAGGATAATGGAAAAGTTTGGATTTGCACAAAGCCCCAAATATGACGTGTACGTCTCCCGGCTTATGCCCCGGGATGAGTACTTCACCTCAGGGCACCGCTCCTGCCAGGGATGCGGTGAGGCCCTGGCGGTGAGATGGGTGACCAAGGCCATCGGCAAGGACGCAGTTATCGCCCACGCCACCGGCTGCATGGAAATCGTGTCTTCCGGTCTTCCCCAAACCGCCTGGATGCACCCCTGGATTCACGTGGCCTTTGAAAACACCGCGGCCGTGGCCTCAGGTGTGGAGGCTGGTTTTAAGATCCTGGCCCGCAAAGGCAAGCTTGAGGGCCCGCCGCCCAAGGTGGTGGCCATGGGCGGGGACGGCGCCACCACGGACATCGGCCTGCAGGCCCTGTCCGGGGCCATGGAGCGGGGCCACGATTTCACCTATGTGTGCTGGGACAACGAAGCCTACATGAACACCGGCATCCAGAGGTCCAGTTCCACGCCTTTTGGAGCCATGACCACTACGTCGCCGCCGGGGAAGCAGAGTTTCGGCCAGTCCACCTGGAAAAAAGACATGGTGGCCATCGCCGTGGCCCACAACATTCCCTATGTGGCCACCGCCTCCCCCAGCTACGTTTTTGACCTGTATTTTAAAATCAGAAAGGCCATTGAAACTCCGGGGCCGGCCTACGTGCACATCCTGTGCGTGTGCCCCACGGGCTGGCGCTCGCCCACGGACCTGTCCGTGCGCCTGGGCCGCCTGGCCGTGGAAACCGGGGTCTTTCCGCTGTTCGAAGTGGAGAACGGCAAATACCACCTCACTGTGCAGCCGCCCAAGGTGCGCCCCATTCGGGATTATCTCAAACCCCAGGGACGCTTTCGCCATTTGCGGGACCCCGAAGTGGACTATATACAAAAGCGCGTTGTCGAGCGCTACAAGGACTTGTTGGCCAAGTGCGGCGCGCCCGTCCCGGAGTTCCCATTCCTGCCCGAAGAGGCCCCGGCGGAGGAAAGTGCATAATGGATGCCGAACGCCTGGAAACAATCCTGTCCAAGTATGAAGGGGAGAGTGCCGATTTGATTCCGGTGCTCCAGGACATGCAGGACAGCTATAATTATCTACCCAAAGATGAGCTCAAGGTGGTGGCTGCCCGGCTCAACGTGCCCCTGACCCAGATTTACAGCGTGGCCACCTTTTACACCATGTTCAGCCTGGTGCCCAAGGGCGACCATCAGCTCAAGGTCTGCCTGGGGACTACCTGCCATCTGCGGGGGGGCCAGCGGTTGGTGGACTCCCTGTCCAGCCGCCTGGGCTGCGACGTGGGCTACACCACCAAGGACGGGGCTTACTCCCTGGAGACGGTGGGCTGCCTCGGTTCGTGCGCCCAGGCCCCGGTGATGATGATCGACGAAAAATATTACGCCCGGGTGACCGTGGACAAGGTGCCAAAAATACTCAAACTTTATCAGAAGTAGTTTTGGAGTTGAGTTTCGAGTTTCGAGTTTTGAGTTGATAATAAGGTAACTTAGCCCGATTTTTCAGGCCAATCACTTGAAACTCAAGAGCGGTTGCCAAGGTTTCTCTCAGGGCGCTCATTTCTCGAAACTCGAAACTCCAAACTCGACACCAAGAGAACGACTATGCCTAGAATGGAATCCATCGACCATCTGACCGAGTACCGCCGGAAGCTGAAAGCCGCCCGGGACCCCAAGCAGCCCACGGTCCTGGTGTGCAGCGGGCCGGGCTGCCTGCCCATG
>JBAQHL010000647.1:0-2278 GCA_049288295.1 Desulfobaccales bacterium | reverse complement strand
CCTCCACGACGGCGGTATTGGCGGAATGCGACGCCGTCTTGACCATTGACGGCGTTCTTTTACACGCAGCCCTGGCCACCTCCCTGCCGGTGGTGGCCCTGTATGGGCCCACGGAGATTTTTTCCACGGATATCAGGGGGCTTTCCCGGCGGTATGCCGCGTTGTCGGCCTTTGACCGCTGCGGCTGCGAATGCCTCAATCACCGGGGCATCAGGGTGCGCCCCGAGTGCCGGCAAGAGGCCCAGTGCCTGGCTTCACTTGACCCCGGTCACATCGTGGCCGCGGTGGCGGCCCTCCTGGCAGAAGCGGGCAGCGCCGGGCCGCATGGGGGGAATCGGCCCTGATGCGGGTGGCGGTGTTGTCACCGGCCGCGGAACTGGGCGGTGCCGAGCGGAGCCTCCTGACCTTCCTCAAGGCGGCCCAGGGACATCTGGTGGAGGCCACGGTGCTGCTTCCCCGGGAGGGTCCTATGGGGCCGGCCTTGACAGCCTGCGGCGTCCCCTGGGAAGTGATGACCCTGCCCCGGGCTGTTTCACAAATGTCCCGTCTGCCGGGCAGTCCAGCCCCGCAGTGGTCTTTAACGGACCTGGTCGAGGGCCTGCAATATGCGGCCAGGCTAAGGCGTAAACTAAACTCCCTCGATCCCGATATAATCTACACGAACGGCATCAAAAGCCATGTCATGGCTGCGCTCTTGCGGCCCTGGGTCAAAGGCCGCCTCGTCTGGCACCTGCGGGATTTCTGGGCGGGTTGCTACGCGGGGCTGCTGGCCGACTGGGGTCCCCGGGCCATCATCGCCAACTCCCGGGCCACGGCGGCATCCCTTCAGAAACGCCTGCATCATCCCGAAAAGGTTACAGTGGTGCTAAATGCCGTCGATCCCGGGGAGTTTTCCCCCCGCGGCCCCCTCCCTGAACCTGGACCCTGGACCGGCTTTTCCCCTCGGGTGGGACTGGTGGCGGCCTATGCCCGCTGGAAAGGCCACTCCCTGTTTATTGAGGCAGCCCGGTTCATCGCCAGGGAATTTCCCGCTGCAGGTTTTTTTATCATTGGCGGGGACATTTACGACTCCGGCGGTGAGAAAGATTATGAGAAACACCTGACCCACCTGGCGCGGCGGGCAGATCTTGAAAATCAGGTTTTGTTCACGGGGTTCCAGGCAGAGGTCGCTCCCTGGTACCGGGCCCTGGATGTGGTGGTGAATGCTTCTCTGAAACCCGAGCCCTTCGGACGCACCCTCCTTGAAGCCATGGCTTGCGGCCGGGCGGTGGTGGGGCCCCGGGCCGGCGGCGTGCCCGAGTTTATCAGCCACGGGGACAATGGCCTGCTCTATGAGATGGGAAGCGAAGAAGGTTTGGCCACGGCAATTCTCACCCTGCTGCGCTCACCCGGAATCAAGGAAAGGTTGGGCAACGCTGGCCGGGAGACCGCTTGCCGCTCCTTCTCCCCGGAGGTCCACGCCGCCCTGATTACCCAAGTATTTCGGCAAGCCCTGTCATAATCTCTCAAAACAGTTCTCTTGAGATGCAAAGGAAGGTTCCTTGTGTCATAATTTTCTCACAAAGTCCTCTGAGCCAAGCCATGAAGCTTGAACTGACCTTCTCCACCTGGCTGGCCTTTGCGGCCGTGGCTGGCCTCTGGGCCTGTTCCATCTATCTCACCAAAGACCCTGCCAGCCGCCAGGGCTGGACCTGGAGGTCCATCCCCCTGTCATTTTTCGGCCTGGCCTGGATTGCTTTCGGGTTCACGTTTGTCCTGAGATTCCTGCTGTTGCTCTATGATCCGGAATTTTTTCGAGCCACCCAATTTCCTCTCTGGAGGCTGCCGGGCTCGGCTTTCCCCTGGATCTGGATAGTCATCGGCCTGTTCTGGTTGGCTTTCTCCGCCGGTTATTTTCTGGTCATGCGGCTATCACCCTACCGCCCCATGTTACTGGGAAAACTTGACCTCCTGGCCGCCCCGCAAAACATGCTGATTCTAGATCTGCTAGTATGTTGTTGTGCGGGCTTGATCATCCTGAGCGGCCAGGGCTTCATCCCTCGAGCTCTCAATACCCCTCTGGCCATCCTGGGAGGGTTTTATGTGATTGCCGCCACTACCGTATGGTTCGGTTACTTTCAGGGGACCTTCAACGGCATAAGAAAATTCATTTATCTGCTGCCAGGTGCTGTGGTTTATTTGTTTTCTCCCTTCCGGGCCTTAATATTTGCAGTGGTGCTGTGCATTTTGGTGCCGGCTTTGAAAACCCGGCGGTGGTTTTCTCTGACCACCTTCTTGC
>JBAQHL010000646.1:0-1806 GCA_049288295.1 Desulfobaccales bacterium | reverse complement strand
CCATAGCCCCCTGGGCCACTCTCACCTTGATGCCGGCCCCCGCGGGCACCGTGGCCGCATCCCGGATAATGGTGCCTTCCGGCACCCTCGTCGCCACGGCATAACCCCGCTGCAAGATGGCCATGGGGTCCAGTTTTTTCAAATGGCTGTCGCAATAGTCCAGGTGGCGGCGCCGCGTCTCCTGGCCCCGGCGCCAGCCCAACACCAGGCGCGGCGTTAACTGGTCCAGGCGTTGCCTCATATGCCGGATAGCCCGCCGGGGGGAGAGCAGCAAAAGGCGCGACCGGGCCAAATGCAGGCGCTGGGCCTGGGCCTGCCTGTATCTGGCAAATCGCCGGGCCAAAGCATCGGCCCGTTCGTCCACCCGCAATCGCAGGTCCACCAGCCGCCGGGACAGGTCCGGCAAACGCCGGGCCACGGACACCAGGTGCCGGCGCTCCCCTTCCAGGTGCCGCCGCCAGCCCCGGTAAAGGGAGGCGTAAAGCCGTTCCAGGCGCCGCTTTAGTTCCAGCTTGTCTGGCACCATCATTTCCACCGCGGCGCTGGGGGTGGGGGCCCGCACGTCCGCCACAAAATCGGCAATGGTGAAATCAACCTCGTGCCCGATGGCCGAAACCACGGGCAGGGGGCAGTGATAGATGGCCCGGGCCACGGCCTCTTCATTGAAGGGCCACAAATCCTCCAGGGATCCGCCGCCCCGGGCCAGGACCACCACCTCCACTCCCGGATAACCGGGCGCTTCCTTCAGGGCCTGGACAATTTCGCCGGCGGCCTCAGCGCCCTGCACCTTTACGGGAGACACCAGGACGTGGACATTGGCAAAGCGGCCTTTGAGCAGCCGCAAAAAATCCCGTACCACCGCGCCGGTGGGGGACGTGATGAGAACCAGACACCGGGGCAGGAAGGGCAGCGGCTTTTTGTGGGCCGCGTCGAAAAGCCCCTCGGCCGCGAGGCGGGTTTTCAGGGCCTCGAAGGCCTGGGCCAGGGCCCCCAGCCCCGCGGGCTCAAGGTAGTCAACAATGAGCTGGTATTCCCCCCGGGCCTCGTACACGGTAATGCGGCCCCGGCACAGAATCTGGCGGCCTTCCTCCGGCTTGTAGCGCAGGTGCTGGTGGTTGCCCCGGAAAAGCACCGCCCGCAGCTGGGCGTCCGCGTCTTTCAGGGTGAAATAATAGTGGCCCGAGACCGGCTTTCTCAGGTTCGACACCTCACCGCTCACCCAGACCAGGGGAAAGTGGGTTTCCAGGCGCTCCCGGATTTCCCGGGTCAGGCTTGAAACCGTATAGATATTGGGGAGTTCCGGCTGCATATTTTAAAAGTTCAATATATCACAATACCTGCTCAGGGAGGAAAAGAATTCTCCAGGAAATGGGGCCGGCTCTTTTACATGCCGGCCAAACCCCTCCGGACCATATGGAAACCTTTGGACAAGTCTCTATCTCTGTCATTCTGGGGAGTCAAGCGACCGGCAAATCTTGATAACTAACTGAAATTACATGATCCTTTGCTACGATCAGGATGACCAGCATAAGTTTCGCAGTCGTTCATGGTTTTTGGGACCACCCAAAACTATGAAAAAGTCGGTAGAGCGGGCCTCCGTGCCCGCCATATTCGCTGCCCAGAGTGCTATTTAGCCATTTCCGGTGCAGAGACAGTTTGCAGGCGGGATGCGCTGCGCTTTCCCGCCCTACGCTTTATTTGAACTTTAAACTTTACCTTTAACCTTGAACTTTTCGTAGTCGCTCATGACCCTTTGGCTCTCCCAAAACCATGAAAAGACTTGGTGGCACAGGTTTTCAACCTGTG
>JBAQHL010000645.1:0-2916 GCA_049288295.1 Desulfobaccales bacterium | reverse complement strand
GGGCTATTGCCCCCTCCAGAGCCAGGAGCTCCTGGGTGGTGAGGGTTTCCAGATATTTATTCATAACGGCGCGGACTTCCTTTTCAAAGGTGTCGAAAATTTGCGGGACGACCTGCTGCATGAACTTGCTGCCCATTTTTATGCCCAAATCGCCGATAAAGTTGCCTTTCGGTAAAATATCCTGTGGAATCAGATCCTTACCCGTTTCTTCGGTAAGAGAGCCCAGAATGCTTTTCAAATCCAAAAAAGAATAAAATTTTTGATAATTTTTTTGCATTAAGGCAGTCACCATCTGGTGTAAGGCATAGCGCGGGGAATTCCGTTGGAAATAATAAAACGCGCCGGCCACCACAATGCCAAGAATCAAAGCCACCGCTATAAAAATCAAGGGGGAGCGTTTCATGGCTTCACCTTTGCCTTGGTTTTTTGCCATAGTGTAGTATAGAGGGAACAAAGATAAAACTTTTTTCCGTGAGCTTGCTATGACGGTGAAGGAAAGTCAGCTCTGCCGCCAAACCTTGCCTAACGGCCTCACCCTGTAATTTTATGACCGCTCCCGTTTCATGGCCGGTGACCGCTGGCAGGTAATCCTGGAGGTCCGCCTCCCCATACCCGTGACCAAAGCCACCCTGCCGCCGGATTTGGTGGAGCGGGCCCCGGAGGTGCTGGCCGCTTTAGGGCCGAAAATAGTCTTTACCCAGGAAGATGTGCGCCATTTCATTGACGTCCATGAAGTTCCCGGGGTGTTGCAAGAGATGCAGGCGCGGTTTGTGGAGGGTCTGGGCGCGTATGTAAGCCGGCCGGATTTCCCTGGGCGCTTCATCCGGAAAAAATTCATTGAACATCAAAAGGAAAATAAGCTGTGAGCTGTGAGAGATGAGCCAAAATTTCTCCGGCAGCATTTTTCTTTGTCCGCCCTGGCTTTTTCCGTGGATCACTTCTCTTTTCTGGAAAATTTCTTTTAACCAAACCTCCAAGCCCAACTCAGAGCCTATAGTTTGAATTAAACGAGGGACATACCCTTGCCTCTCTCAAAATCGCCTCTCTACGGGGCTCTCATGAGGTCAAATTTTTTAAAATGCGTCAGGCCTGCTTCTCCGCCTCTTAGCGGCAAGGTTCAGGTTATGAGGGGCCGGTTTTTTCCTTCGGGGCAACCCTATTCGCCCAGTTGCCGCGATTGACTCCCGAGCCGGGTATCAATACAATGGCCCCATGCGAACCTTTCTTTGTTCCCGTTGGGTTGTCGTGTTCTGTCTGCTGATGGCCCTGGGGTTGGGAGCGCTCAGGGAAGTGGAGGCCGGCGATCCTCCCGGCCAGCCCCCCCGGCCCCGCTTGCAGGACGCCGGGGCCGCTCCCCAGGCCGCCCGCGTTCTTTCGCAGGTGGCCCTGCGCTATGAACCCGGCATGACCCCCCAGGCCAGGGACCAGGATTATCTGAGCAAGGTGTCTCTGGCCAAAAGACAGTTGTCGGTAAACCAGTTGCTGGATTTGCGCCAACAGTCCCTGGCTCTGCTGGGCAATCAAAATGAGCCTTCCTGGGAGACCTTGCGCAACCTCAAGTGGCCCCAAGGCGACAGGGTAGGGGTGACCTTGAGTGCGCCGGTATGGGTTACCGGCCAGTCCCGGCGGGTGCCGGCTTTTGCCGGGTTTGAAAAGCATTGGGAGACCGTGGCCCTCACCCAACCCCGGCCCTCCGGCTACGTGTGGTTTGCCGGCAAACTTACCGACATCAACAATAAGGTCCGCTACCGGGCGGAGCGCACCATGGTGGAGATAAACAGCCGCTTTGCGCCCCTGGCCGCCCTGTTCCTGGAGTACATATTTCGGGAAGGCTGGTATGACGCCAACAAGCGGGTGCCCATCCTGGTGCTGCGCATCGGAGAGGACACCTGGTCAGTGAGCGCCGCCAAAGGGCCGGTGGTGGCGGAATGCCTGAATTTTCCCGATAAGGAGAGCGCCTGCCTGGACGGCGTTGTCACTCCGTGTTATTTCGAAAGCATGGCGGATCTCCACCACGGCCGCCACGTGCCCGCGTCCAACCACCGTCTGGGTTTGGCCATGGATGTGAATGATTTCAACTATAAAGCCGTGGTGGACGGCAACCCCAACCCCGTGAGCTTTGCCCTGCGCCATTACAATCGGGAGGCCATGCACAGAATCGACGCCCGGAACCTGCCCGCCTGGGTGTATACCGCAGCAAAATGGCTGGGTTTGCGCATCCCCCAGGAATGGCTCTATACCGGCATCAATGCTGACTGGCCTCATTTCGATGTGGGCACCCGGAAAAAAGGGGAAGTTGGGGGGCATTAACTCCCTTGCCCGCCCTACCCCACCACCTCCCATCACCAACCATGCTGCTGGAATTTGTCCGCTCACTGAAGGAATCCGCTGATTATCGGGACATACTGGCCCACTATGAGTATGTTCCCTCCAAGGCGGTGGATTATTTTGAGGGGAACCCGGCCTTGCCGGCTCCGCTCCTGCAGGCCCTGGCGAGCCAGGGCATCACCCGTCTCTATCGTCATCAGGGAGAGGCTCTGGCCGCAGTCCGCCAGGGCAAACACCTGCTGGCCGCCACGCCCACGGCCAGCGGCAAGACCCTGATGTACAACCTGCCGGTGCTGGCCACCCTGATGGCGGAACCCCAGGCCCGGGCCCTGTATCTCTTTCCCCTCAAGGCCCTGGAGCAGGACCAGCTTAAGGCCCTGCTGGAACTGGACGCCGCCCTCCCCTCCCCTTTTCTCTCCGCGGCCATTTATGACGGCGACACCCCTCCGGCAGCCCGGCAAGCCCACAAGGCCCGCCCCCCCCACGTGCACATCACCAATCCCGACATGCTGCACTTGGGGTTTTTGCCGTATCACGATGGCTGGATTGATTTTTTCAGGAATCTGCGCTACGTGGTCATCGACGAGG